>JBILUY010000097.1:0-9326 GCA_044370735.1 Crocinitomicaceae bacterium
GAAAACTGGAAAATCATCAGGTAAAGATGAATATACTTATAGTTATTCTTTTAAAGAAATAGATTACAGTTTAGCAGATAGTATTAAATAAAGAAAATAAAATTAAACGTAAATAATTGCTAATTAAATAAAAATGGCAAAAGTAACTATCGACGGAGTAGAAATAGAAGTACCAGACGGAACAACTATTTTGAACGCAGCAAGAAGCGTAGGAGGGGATATCGTACCACCTGCGATGTGCTACTATTCCAAATTAGAAGGAAGTGGAGGTAAATGTCGTACGTGTTTAGTAAAAGTATCACAAGGTTCTACCAACGACCCGCGTCCTATGCCAAAATTGGTTCCATCGTGTCGTACTACCGTAATGGATGGTATGGTAGTAGAAAATATCACTAGCCCACAAGTATTGGAAGCACGTAAAGGAGTAGTTGAGTTTTTATTAATCAACCACCCGTTGGATTGTCCAATTTGTGACCAAGCAGGAGAATGTGATTTACAAAACCTTGGGTTCAAACACGGGGCTGCTAATACACGTTACGAAGAAGAAAGAAGAACGTACGAAAAAATCGATATAGGCGACAAAATCAAACTACATATGGACAGATGTATTCTGTGCTACCGTTGTACGTTTGTGGCTGACCAAGTAGCAGAAGGCGGAAGATGTCACGGGGTTATTAACCGTGGAGACCACGCAGAAATTTCTACCTACATTGAGAAAGCAATCGATAGCGATTTCTCTGGAAATATGATTGATGTTTGTCCAGTAGGAGCGTTAACGGATAAAACGGCTCGTTTTGGAAGTCGTGTTTGGTTTACGAAGCCATTAGACGCACATAGAGATTGTGACCATCCTAAATGTTCAGGTAAAGTAGTTGTTTGGGAAAAAGGAGACGAAATCTTACGTGTAACAGGAAGAAAAGACCAATACAACGAAGTAGAATCGTTTATCTGTAATACGTGTCGTTTCGATAAGAAAAAGAAATCTGATTGGGTTATTGAAGGACCACGTCACATTGACCGTAAATCCGTTGTTTCATTAAATCATTATGAGCATTTGAAAGATATTAAAGAAGATATTCTAAAATATCAAAAACAAATCTCTGAAAACTTAAATAAAGGATAATAAAATGGAAGCCGGATTATTATTTAAAATCATTTTAGTTGTTACAATGTTTGCCGTTTCTTTATTGGTGGCAATGTATTCAACGTTATTAGAGCGTAAAGTTTCTGCTTGGATGCAAAACCGTAAAGGACCAAACAGAGCGGGACCACTAGGATTGTTACAACCATTGGCAGATGGGGTTAAAATGTTTATGAAAGAGGAAATCATTCCTAACGTTTCAAACAAAGCCTTATTTATCCTTGGACCGTGTATCGCAATGACCACTGCATTGATGGCAGGAGCATTAATTCCTTGGGGAGGTGATATCGAATTATGGGGACACACATTCCAATTGCAAGTAGCAGACTTAAACATTGGTGTACTTTACATTTTTGGTATTACTTCATTAGGAGTATATGGTATTATGATTGGTGGATGGGCATCAAACAACAAATACTCGTTGATGGGGGCTATTCGTGCATCTGCACAGATGATTAGTTACGAAATCGCAATGGGATTGGCAATCATCGCGTTGATTATGTCAACAGGGACGATGAGTTTGAAAGAAATCGCTGACCAGCAAGACGCAGGATTAGCAAACTTTGTATATCAACCATTAGGGTTTTTAATCTTTTTAATTTGTGCTTTTGCAGAATTAAACAGAGCACCTTTCGATATGCCTGAAAGTGAATCAGAATTGATTGGTGGATACCATACAGAGTATTCAAGTATGAAATTAGGTTTATTCCTATTTGCTGAATATATCAATATGTTTATCTCTTCTGCTGTTATCGTTACTTTTTACTTTGGAGGATACCATTTCCCATTCCAGAATGAAATCAACGAAGCATTAGGATTGTCAACTACAATGGCTACTGCATTAGGAACAGGAATTATGTTTATCAAAGTATTCTTCTTCATCTTCTTCTTTATGTGGATCCGTTGGACTTTACCACGTTTCCGATATGACCAGTTGATGAGGTTAGGATGGAAATCATTAATTCCGTTAGCGATTTTAAATATCTTGGTTACAGGTGTAGTAATGTGGATGAATGGTAAAATCAATTAATTAGAAAAGAGATGCAACCACTAACAAACAGAGCAAAACAAGTAGTAAAGAAAGAAATGACACTTTCCGAAAAATTGTATATACCTGCAATTTGGGGAGGGATGAAAATTACTTTCAAAAATATGTTTAGAAAGTCAGCAACTATTCAATATCCAGAAGTAAAACGTGATATGAGCCCGAATTTCCGTGGACAACACGTATTGAAAAGAGATGAGAATGGGGCTGAAAGATGTACAGCGTGTGGATTGTGTGCTGTGGCTTGTCCAGCAGAAGCAATTACAATGAATGCTGCGGAACGTAAAAAAGGAGAAGAAGGATTATACAGAGAAGAAAAATATGCAGCAAATTATGAAATCAATATGTTGCGTTGTATTTTCTGCGGATTATGTGAAGATGCTTGTCCGAAAGAAGCCATTTTCTTAACAGATAGAATTGTTCCTACTGAATTCGACAGAGATGATTTCGTTTACGGAAAAGACAAATTAGTTGAAAAAGTAAACGAGCGTATCGATGTTACGAAACGTCAAACACAAGAAGTGTTGGAATTCAAAAAGAATAAGAATTTAAGTCACAATAAAATATAAAGAAATGACACATTACGTATTTTATTTCTTGTCATTTTTAGCAATACTATCTGGATTGATGGTGGTATTCTCTAAAAATCCAATCCACAGCGTATTATATCTTGTAATTACGTTTTTCTCTATCGCAGGGCATTATTTATTATTAAATGCACAATTCCTTGCAGTAGTTCACATTGTAGTATATGCCGGAGCAATTATGGTATTGTTCTTATATGTGTTAATGCTATTAAACCTGAATGTAAGCGCTGAACCTGTGAAAAAAACGTGGGTGAAAGTTGCAGGAGTGGTTTCAGGAGGAATGTTGTTATTGACATTGGTTGCCACTTTCGGTAAAGCAGAAACACAACCATTAATTCAAAAAGATGCTACGATAGGTGTTACAGCAAACCTTGGAAAAATTCTTTTCAATGAATTTGCATTGCCATTCGAAATTTCATCTGTGCTTTTATTAGGAGCAATGGTTGGAGCAATAATGTTAAGTAAAAAAGAAGTTAATAAATAGAGTATGGAAACATTACAGGCTATACCCTTAAATCATTACATTTTATTGAGTGCAGCATTGTTCTCAATCGGTGTGATGGGGGTTCTTTTAAGAAGAAATGCCATTATCATCTTTATGTGTATTGAGTTAATGCTAAACGCAGTGAACTTATTAATGGTAGCATTTTCAGCACACCACGGAGATGGAAAAGGACAAGTATTTGTATTCTTCATTATGGCGGTAGCAGCAGCAGAAGTGGCTGTTGGTTTATCCATTTTGATTATGATACACCGTAACACACAAACTACGGATATAGGATTTCTTAACAAACTTAAATTTTAAGCGCAATGAAAGAGTTAATTTGGTTAGTACCACTTTTACCGTTGACAGGATTTTTGATTGTCAGCCTTGGTAAATCCTACCTTTCTAAAAGCCTTTCAGGTATCATTGCTAGCACAATGGTATTAGGTTCTTTCTTGTTAGCGTTAGGAATTTTCTTCGAAATCTCGGGAAGCAAAGAGAAATCATTTACATTGAACTTATTTGAGTGGATTGCCGCTGGTGATTTCAAAGTAAATATTGCCTTCTTAATAGACCCATTATCATCTATTATGTTATTGATTATTACAGGTGTTGGTTTCTTAATCCACCTATATTCAATGGGATATATGCACGATGATGAAGGATATGCAAAATTCTTTTCTTATCTAAACTTGTTCGTTTTCTTTATGTTATTACTTGTTTTAGGTGATAACTACTTGTTAATGTTCGCAGGATGGGAAGGTGTAGGTTTAGCATCTTACTTATTAATTGGTTTCTGGTTTAAAAACAGTTCTTACAACGATGCTGCTAAAAAAGCATTCATCGTGAATAGAATAGGGGATTTAGGATTCATTTTAGGTATCTTCTTAATCTACATTACTGTAGGTAGTTTAGAATACAATAACGTATTTGAGGAAGTAAAAAATTACAAAATAAGCGATCCAGCAATTGTAGCAGCAACTTTATTATTGTTCATTGGAGCAATGGGAAAAAGTGCTCAAATTCCGTTGTACACGTGGTTACCAGATGCGATGGCAGGACCAACACCTGTTTCAGCATTAATTCACGCTGCGACAATGGTTACCGCTGGGGTTTATATGATTGTTCGTTCAAACATTTTATATAGTCTATCCCCTGAAACATTAGAATTTGTAGCAATCATTGGTGGGGTAACTGCTGTATTTGCTGCATCTATCGGTATTTTCCAAAACGATATCAAAAAAGTATTGGCTTATTCAACAGTAAGTCAATTAGGATATATGTTCCTTGCATTAGGAGTAGGTGCTTTCACAGGAGGTGTTTTCCATTTGATGACACACGCTTTCTTTAAAGCATTGTTATTCTTGGGTGCAGGTAGTGTTATCCACGCTATGAGCGGTGAACAAGACATTCGTAAAATGGGAGGATTGAAAAAACACATTCCTATTACTTATGCAACTTTCTTAATTGGTACAATTGCTATTTCAGGTATTCCACCATTTTCAGGATTTTTCTCAAAAGATGAAATTTTAGCACACGCATACGAAAAAAGTCCATTCTTCTGGGTATTGGGTGTACTTGGTTCAATGATGACTACGTTCTATATGTTCCGTTTATTATTTGTTACTTTCTTCGGAAGTTTCAGAGGAACAGAAGAACAAAAACACCATTTACACGAATCACCAAAAACGATGACTATTCCGTTAATCGTATTAGCAGTATTAGCAACGATTGCAGGATTTGCAGGTATACCAGACATTATGGTGCACGAAGGACACTGGTTAAAAAGTTTCTTACACCCTGTATTGAAAAATTCAGAAGCGTATACACACGGACACAAATTGTCACACAGTATGGAATGGGTGTTAATGGGCGCAACAGTGTTAATCACCATTTTAATGTTGTTATTTGCTTACACTAAATTCGTTAAAGGAAACAATGTTCCAGCAGGAGACGATAAAAAACAAGGTTTCTTACCAAATTTGTTGGCAAACAAATATTATGTGGATGAGTTATACAACGCAATCATCACAAAACCATTAAATGCATTATCAGGTTTCACTTACAAATTCCTTGAATTAAAAGGAGTAGATTTCGTGGTAAGTGGTACAGGAAACGCAATCGTGTGGGTGAGTAGCGTGGTTAGAAGAGTACAATCAGGGAATACTGGTTTCTATATCTTCGCAATGGTAGTGAGTATCATTGTAATATTGGTAATTAATTTATTAAACAAATAACAAACAGAGAATGATAACTACATTGCTTTTATTACTTCCTTTAATAGTAGGTTTAGTTTTATTCTTCATTAAAGGGAACAGCGTAAAAACAATTGCATTAGGTGCAAGTATCGCTGAATTAGTGTTGGGTGTTACCGCATTCCTGAACTTTGATAAGAAAATCGTAGATGCTCAATTTGTGAGTAATCAACCGTGGATTAAAAGTATGGGAATTAATTTCCATATCGGTATGGATGGTATCAGTTTGATATTAGTGTTATTAACAACCGTGTTAGTACCTTTTATCATTTTGGTTGCAAACCGTAAAACATACCACAATCAATCAACTTTATATGCATTGATTTTATTGATGCAATTTGGATTAGTAGGTGTATTTACAGCACAAGATGCTTTCTTATTCTACATTTTCTGGGAGGTTGCTTTAATTCCGATTTACTTTATCGCATTGATTTGGGGTGGAGCAGAGAAAATTAAAATCACATTCAAATTCTTCATCTATACATTAGCAGGAAGTTTATTAATGTTAGCAGGATTAATCTATTTGTATTTACAAACACCTGCACCGCATAATTTCTCTTTACAAGCATTGTATGACCTTCAATTAACAAAAGGGACACAATCTTGGGTGTTTTGGTTATTCTTCCTTGCATTCGCAATTAAAATGCCTGTTTTCCCTTTCCATTCTTGGTTAGCAGATACCTATACAGATGCACCAACACCTGGAACAATGTTATTGTCAGGGATTATGTCTAAAATGGGAGTATATGGTGCTATTCGTATTTTATTACCAATGGTTCCACAAGGAATGCACGAATCATTATGGGGACCAACGGTAATTACATTAGCAGTGATTGGTGTGATTTACGCTTCATTGATGGCTATGTACCAAAAAGATTACAAACGTTTGATTGCATATTCATCGGCAGCACACGTTGGATTGATTGCAGCAGGAGTATTCAGTATTACAGATACAGGATTATCAGGAGCAGTGGTTCAAATGTTTGCTCACGGTATTAGTGCTTTCGGATTATTCTATATGGTTAGCATTTTAGAAGAAAGAACAGGTACAAGACAGTTAGACCAATTAGGAGGTATTCGTATCGTAGCACCAATTTATGCAACGGTGTTTATGATTATTATGATGGCATCTATTGCTTTACCATTAACAAGTGGGTTCGTAGGGGAATTCTTATTGTTAGCAGGTATTTACGAATACAACGGATGGTTAGCAGGATTTGCAGGATTATCAACAATTCTTGGGGCATTATATATGTTGAGAAGTTATCAATCAGCAATATTAGGAGATAAAACGGCTGTATCAGATAAATTCTTCGATTTAGTATGGCAAGAGAAAGTAATTATCTTCCCATTAATCATTATCATTTTCTTCGTTGGGGTTTATCCAAAACCATTGATGGAGGTGATTGAACCAGCGGTAAAAAACATTTTTACCATAATGGAAGTAACTAAAAAATAAGCATTGTAATAGATAAGATATGAAAACATTAGTCATATTAAGCAGTTTAGGATTTTTAGGAATTTTATCTGAAATTTTAAACTTCAAAAAAGTAATTCATAAAATTGCTATAGTAGGTTTACTTGTTGCATTAGGTATTACTGTAACTGAATGGGACAATCCACTACCGATGCATTTCTACAATATGGTTTCTTTTGATAACCAAAGTGTAGCATTTACAGCAGTGATTATTATTACAGGAATTTTATGGTTGTTATCTTCTATCAGTTTCTTTGATGATGAACAACACGTAGCAGATAAAACTACGTTAGTATTGTTCTCGTTAGTAGGAGCAGTTTGTATGGTTTCTTACCATAACTTAACAATGTTATTCATTGGTATTGAAATACTTTCAATATGTATTTATGTATTAGCAGGAAGTAAAAAGAATGATTTAGCATCCAATGAATCAGCGATGAAATATTTCTTAATGGGTTCATTTGCTACTGGTTTCTTATTAATGGGTATTGCATTTATCTACGGAGCAACTGCTTCATTTGATATTGAAGAAATCAAAATGTATATGCAAAACGGAGCGAAAAATGTGGAATTGGTTTACACAGGTATTTTATTGTTAGTAATTGGTCTATCATTTAAAATTTCTGCTGTTCCTTTCCATTTTTGGGCACCAGATGTATATGAAGGAGCACCAATTCAAGTAACAAGTTTGATGTCTACCGTAGTTAAAACAGCAGCGATTGCAGCATTCTTTAAATTATTTACTACCAGTTTTGGAATACAAACAGGTATTTGGGAACCAACATTAACGTGGATTGCAGGAATTACAGTTATCGTTGGAAACGTAATTGCAGTATTCCAAACGAATGCGAAAAGAATGTTGGCTTATTCAGGTATTTCTCACGCTGGATATTTGTTATTAGCAGTGTTAGCAAACAACGAAAACGGAGGACACGCATTGATTTATTACACATTAGCCTATTCTGTTTCTACAATTGTTGCATTCACCGTAATCAGTGCAGTAGCAAATGCAAAAGGAAATACGGATTTTGATGGTTTTAAAGGACTAGGAAAGAAAAATCCTTTGTTAGTGGTAGCAACTATCATTTCGATGCTTTCATTAGCAGGAATTCCACCATTTGCAGGTTTCTTCGGAAAATATTTCTTATTCGAATCCTATTTAGAAAAACACGGAGTAGAATTAATCATAGTTGCATTGGTTGGTTCTGCAATCAGTATCTACTACTATTTCCGTTTAATTGTAACTATGTTCAAAGGAGATAGCGAAGAAGTTATTCCATTAACAAGCACTGCAAAATTGGTCCTAATCATCGGAATTGCTTTAACGGTTGCTATGGGTATTTGCCCAGATATGATTAAAGGAGGGTGGTAGGCATTCGCTGTAGCGAATGAATGATGAATATTTAATGATTAATGATGAGTTAAATATAACTCGAACAAATATTAGACCCGGAACGATAAAGTTTCGGGTTTTTTTTATTACTAAATAATTCATAAATAACAAATTAGAAAAAAAAATTTTTTAAAATAAAAGGAATAATAATAGGTATAACCAATTCTGTTTTTGATTAAATTCGAATATAATTAACTGAAAATTATGAAAAAAGATAGACCAAAAATAAAAATCGAATTAACCAAATCAGATAAAATATTAGAGATTATCGCATTACTATTACTTGTTTGTTTATGGATTTATGTGATATACAATTACAATTCATTACCAGATATAATAAATACCCATTTTAATGCACAAGGTAAACCAGATGGTAGTGGAGAAAAACAATACATTTTTGGATTACCGGGAGTTGCTACGTTTTTATATCTTTTAGTAACTATTGCAAGTAAATATCCACACACATTTAATTATTTAGAAGAAATAACAGAGGAAAATGCATTTGAACAATATACAAAAATGACTAAACTTACTAGAATACTAAAAATCATATTAATAGGTATTTTCGGTTATGTAAGTTGGCAAACAATAAGTAATGTTGATGAAAGCCCTCTATTTTTTCCAATAATATTCGTTACAACACTTGGACCTATCATTTATTTTAATGTAAAAAAAAGTAAAAAATAAAAGTTCAGAATTTATAAATAGAAAACTCGAAATTAAAACGTTTCGGGTTTTTTATTACTAAATAATTCATAAATAATAAATTAAAAAAAATAAAAATTTTAAAATAAATGCAATAAAAATAGGAATAACCTATTCTGTTTTTAATTAAATTCGAATATAATTAACTGAAAATTATGAAAAAAGATAGACCAAAAATAAAAATCGAATTAACCAAATCAGATAAAATATTAGAGATTATCGCATTACTATTACTTGTT
>JBILUY010000064.1:0-12739 GCA_044370735.1 Crocinitomicaceae bacterium
TAATATATCTTTTTGGAATACCATACTCGGCTTCAATTTGTTCTTTATACCCTGAAAATAATCCCAAAGGACTTTCCCAAACCGGTGAAACTTCACCATCTGCAACAAGCACATATACTGTACTTTGCTCCATCAATTGTTTTAAACGTTCTGCCAACGAAGATTTCCCACCTCCCACAGGACCAAGCAAATACAAAATCTGCTTTTTTTCTTCTAATCCTTGCGCTGCGTGTTTGAAAAAAGAAACAATTTGTTCGATGGTTTCTTCCATACCATAAAACTCGGCGAAAGCGGGATAGCGTTTGATCACCTTATTGGAATAAATTCGACACAAGCGATCATCCAACTTGGTATCGATTAATTCCGGTTCTCCAATGGCTTTTAAAATACGTTCTGCTGGTGAAGCATATAAAGAAGAATTCTCTCTACACTGTGAAAGATATTCTTCCAAAGACCAATCAATCATACTGACAGAAAAGTCTTTTTTGATAGAATCTAACAAACTCATAACTCAAAGAATAAAAGTGAAAACATCTGTTGCAAACTTGTTTCACTGCCTTACATCCCCGATGAATGTTCTCCCTACCAAAGCAACGAAACACTGCTCTTATATACAATTTACGCTGATATTCGATGAAATGCTAATTTAAAATGTTAAAAAAATAAATTTTAACATTTGGGGAAATAATCAATCATCAATTAATAATCTAAACCATTAAAAAATACCAGATTTCAATTGCATTACATTACCTCAAATAAATAATAATCCCTTATCTTTGGGGAAAATTGCACAAAATCAAACGTATGACAATCCAAGAAATCAGACAACGTTTTTTTGACTTCTTTGAAAGCAAAGGACATAAGATAGTTCCATCTGCCCCAATGGTAGTGAAAAACGACCCTACATTAATGTTTACCAATGCAGGGATGAACCAATTCAAAGATTACTTTTTAGGGAATGCCGTTCCAAAAGTGACACGTATCGCTAATAGTCAAAAATGTTTACGTGTATCAGGAAAACACAATGATTTGGAAGAGGTTGGAGTGGACACTTACCACCACACTATGTTTGAAATGCTTGGAAACTGGTCATTCGGTGACTATTTCAAGGAAGATGCAATTACGTGGGCTTGGGAATTGTTAACAAACGTTTACAACATTCCGAAAGACCAATTATACGTTACTGTTTTTGAAGGTGACGCAAAAGACAATGTTCCAAAAGACACTGAAAGTTATGAGATATGGAAACGCTACATCGACGAAGACCGCATTTTATTAGCGTCTAAAAAAGATAATTTCTGGGAAATGGGTGACACAGGACCGTGTGGACCTTGTACTGAAATTCACGTGGATATTCGTTCAGAAGAAGAACGTAAATCAGTTCCAGGAAAAACATTGGTAAACCAAGACCATCCGCAAGTAATTGAGATTTGGAATAACGTGTTTATGCAATTTAACCGTAAAGCAGATCAAAGTTTAGAGCCACTTCCAGCAACTCACGTAGATACTGGAATGGGATTGGAGCGTTTAGCAATGGCTTTACAAGGAAAAACATCAAACTACGACACAGATTTATTCCAAACGTTGATTAAACATATGGAGAAAGTTTCTGGTCACGCGTATGGAAAAGACGAAAATACAGATATTGCACTTCGAGTTATCGCTGACCACGTGCGTGCGATTGCGTTTTCCATTGCTGACGGACAATTACCAAGCAATACTGGAGCCGGTTATGTAATCCGCAGAATATTAAGACGTGCTGTTCGTTACGGATACCAAACACTTGGTTTAAAAGAACCTTTCTTATCCGATTTATCGGTTGTTTTAGGTCAAACAATGGGACAAAACTTCAACGAATTAGTTACACAAAAAGACATCATTCAAAAAGTAATACAAGAGGAAGAATTAAGTTTTTTCAGAACGTTAGAACTTGGTATCAAACGTATTGAAAACTTGATTAAATCAGCAAAAGAAAACAATCAAACTATTCTTTCTGGTACCTCTGTTTTCGAATTATACGATACTTTTGGTTTCCCTGTGGATTTAACTTCTTTAATTGCGCGTGAAAACGGAATTAGCATTGATGAAGAAGGATTTAACAAAGAACTACAAACACAAAAAGACCGCTCACGTGCGGCTACTGCTATCGAAACTGATGATTGGGTACAAGTTCGTGAAGAACAAGAAACTTCATTTATCGGTTACGATAACTTAACGGCTGAAATTGAAATCATACGTTACAGAAAAGTGAGCCAAAAACAAAAAACCTTTTTCCAATTAGTATTTAACCAAACACCATTCTATCCTGAAGGTGGAGGTCAAGTTGGAGATAAAGGAAGTATCGAATTGAATAGCGAAAAAACAATCATTTTTGATACGAAAAAAGAAAATAATCTGATCATCCATTTAGTTGAAAAATTACCAAGTAATATTGAAGGTACTTTCAACGCACAAGTGGATGCTACAAAGAGATCATTATCTGCTTGTAATCACTCGGCTACACACTTATTACACCACGCATTACGCACTGTTCTCGGAACGCACGTTGAACAAAAAGGTTCATTGGTAAATGCGGAATATTTACGTTTCGACTTTTCTCATTTTTCAAAAGTGACCAATGAAGAATTAAAAACGATTGAAACGCTTGTTAATACCAAAATCCGTGAAAACATTGCGTTGAATGAATACCGTTCGATTGCCATTGATGAAGCAAAAGAAATGGGTGCAATGGCCTTGTTTGGAGAAAAATATGGCGACCACGTTCGTGCAATTAAATTCGGTGAAAGTATTGAATTATGTGGAGGTACACACGTTCCTACAACAAGTACAATAGGACTATTCAAAATTACTACGGAAACGGCTGTTGCTGCGGGCATTAGAAGAATTGAAGCGATTACGAATGTTGCAGCGGAAGAATTTTATCGCTCTCAAAATGAAACGTTAGATCAAATCAAAGAAATACTTAAAAATCCAAAAAACATCGTTGAATCGATCGAAGATTTAACAAAGAAAAACGCAGCACTGCAAAAACAAATTGAAGCATTCCAACGTGAAAAAGCGCAATTAGTTAAACAAGATTTGAAATCTAAAATTGAAACGTTAAACGGGATCAATTTCTTGGGGACAAAGATTTCATTAGACGCTGGAAGCATTAAAGACATCGCTTACCAATTGAAAAATGAAACGACAAATTTTGTTGGAATTTTTGGAGGTTTAGATGGCGATAAATGTTCATTGACAATTATTGTAGACGAAACATTATCTAAAGACAAATCCATCGATGCAGGGAAAATCATCCGTGATATCGCTAAACACATCCAAGGAGGCGGTGGCGGACAAGCATTTTTCGCTACGGCTGGAGGAAAAAATGCTGCTGGATTAGATAAAGCAATTGAAGAATTTAAAACACTTACAGTCAACGCTTAATTTCGTTGAAAAAGGTTTTAATCATATCCTATTATTGGCCACCAAGTAGTGGTTCTGGAGTTCAACGCTGGATGTATTTTGGTAAATATTTACCTGAATTCGGCGTTGAACCCACAATTATAACGGTGGATGAAAAATACGCTTCCTACCCTGCTCGTGACACAAGTTTTGAAAAACACGTTTCTCATTTAAGAACTTTCAAAACGAAAACACTTGAACCCATTCGTTTCTATTCGTTTTTAAAAAGCGGTAAAAAAGATCAAATTGTTCCACAAGGGAATTTAGGGAGTAAGAAAAAAGGATTAATAGATAAAATTGCGACGTATGTTCGTGGTAATTTTTTTATTCCTGACGCGCGAGTTGGCTGGAACAGATACGCTTATCAAAAAGCAGTAGAATTATTAAAACAAGAACATTTTGATTTTGTAATTACTACTGGTCCGCCACAATCTACCCATTTAGTTGGATTAAAATTAAAACAAACCTTAAACGTTAGTTGGATAGCAGATTTCAGAGATCCGTGGACAGAAGTTTATTACAATAATTTATTCCAAAGAACTAAAAAAAACGAAGCCAAAGATAAAGCAATGGAATTGAGTGTCCTTAAAAACGCTGATTATGTGCTTACTATTGGCCCTTCGATGAAGGAATTACTTGAAAATAAAATACCAGAACAAAAATCAAAGTTTCATTTTATTTATAATGGATACGATGAAGATTTATTTTTAGGTAAATCCAAACAAAAATATCCTGAATTTACTATTGCTCATATTGGACTTTGGTCCAAAAATCAAGCGCATTCTGAAATCATTCAAGCACTTAAAACAATTACAAACCAACAACCTGAATTAAAATTCCGCTTTGTCATAGCAGGTACCGTGGACGAAACAATTAAAGATGCTTTGAAATCTATCCCAAATGTACTTCTAGACGATAAAGGAAGAGTATCTCATCCAGAAGCAATACAAGAAATGTTAAACGCTGACATACTTTTAAATTGCTTTGCATTAGTAGATAATGCTAAAATTATGATTTCAGGAAAGTTGATGGAATACATTGCTTCTAACAATCCAATCATTGTCATTGGTGACAAAGATGGTGATGCAGCAAATCTACTCAAAGAGGTTCCAAATGGAAATGTTGTGTCCCCAAATGATGTATATACCTTGATACAGACTATTGAAAAAATCATACAAAATCAATCGATTGACACAACTTACAAACCAGAAAAATACAGCCGAAAAAACACTTCCAAAGAACTAGCTGATTGGTTAAAAGAGATTTGATTTTTCCCTCCTAAAGAAGGGATTAAGGGAGGTGACAATCATATAGTTTTTAATTATCTTTACTACATCTATTGTATTAACTATGCGTTTTCTTATATTTTCAACCATCTTATTGATTACTAATTCGTTTTTAGCACAGAAATTTACTCGCCAAGATTCATTAAGAGGTAATATAACTGCCGAACGTTCTTGGTGGGATGTGAAAAAATATGAGCTTGAAATCGAGCCTAATATTTCAAAACACAAAATAAAAGGTAAAAACACAATCACTTTCGCAACCAAAAGACAAGGAAAGCGAATGCAAATCGATCTTCAAGAACCGATGAACCTTGATTCTATTTCATTTGCAGAAGAAAAAACAACTTTCAAACGTGATGGAAATGTGTATTTTATTGAATTTGAAAATGAATTATATCCAGACAAAAATTATCAAATCACCTTGTATTTTTCAGGAAAACCAAGAAAAGCAGTGAATGCCCCTTGGGATGGCGGTTGGATTTGGAAAAAAGACTCTCAAGGCAATCCTTGGGTAAGTGTTGCTTGTCAGGGTTTAGGAGCAAGTGTTTGGTATCCGTGTAAAGATCATCAAAGTGATGAACCAGATTCTGGAGCAAAAATTTCGATTATCGTTCCTAATGATCTAACCGCTATTTCAAACGGAAAATTCATTGGAAAAGATAACATTAAAGATAAATCAATCTTTTATTGGGAGGTTAAAAACCCTATTAACAATTATGATATAGCAGTTTATATTGGGAAATACACCCATTGGAGCGATCAATATCAAGGAGAAAAAGGAACATTACCAATTGACTATTGGGTCCTTGAACCAAATCTCGATATAGCTAAAAAACAATTTACTCAAACCAAAGGAATGTTGTCATGCTTTGAATATTGGTTTGGGCCCTACCCTTTCTACGAGGATGGCTATAAGTTAGTGGAAGCACCATTTTTAGGTATGGAACATCAAAGTGCAATTGCTTATGGAAATAAGTATCGAAATGGATATTTAGGAATGGACAGATCTCATTCTGGAATGGGAAAAGATTGGGATTATATCATAATACACGAAAGTGGTCACGAATGGTTTGGTAATAACATCACTAGTAAAGATATAGCCGATATGTGGATACACGAATCATTTACCACCTACTCTGAATTACTTTATGTGGAATGTACCAAAGGAAAAGAAGCCGCCAATATTTATTCACAAGGTGACCGTTTAAATACAGACAATGACAAACCCATTATTGGTATTTACAATGTTAATCACGAAGGAAGTAACGATATGTACTCCAAAGGTTCCGCTATGATTCATACCATTCGTCAATTGATCAATAACGACGAAAAATTTAGACAGTTACTTCGTGATATGAATCGTCATTATTGGCATAGCACTGTTACTACTCAACAGATAGAAAAATTCATCATTGAAAACACAGGACTTTCACTAGAACCTGTTTTTAATCAATATTTAAGAACCATTCAAATTCCAATTTTGGAATACAAAATCAAAGGAAATAAAGTGCAATTCCATTGGACAAATTGCATCGAAGGATTTAATATGAAACTTCAATTAAAAAATGGAAAATGGATTGAGCCAATAGAAGCGTGGAAAGAATTTGAGATAAATCCCGAAGAATTTAAAATCAATCCAAACTTTTTTATCAAAACAAAAAATATTTCTGAATAATTAAGAAAAATATTAGAAATGATATTAAGGTTATTCCTATTTTTAAAGTCAAATTAAAAAAGTGCATGTCTTCAAGTTTAGTCATCATACCTACATACAACGAAATCGAGAACATTGAAAAAATGGTTCGTCAAGTATTAGGTTATCCTCATAACTTTCATATTCTAATCATTGACGATGGATCACCTGATGGAACAGCACAGAAAGTAGAAGAATTACAAAGTGAATTTGAAGGAAAATTATTTATAGAAAAACGCTCTGGTAAGCTTGGTTTAGGAACAGCCTATATCCATGGCTTCAAATGGGCTTTAGCAAAAGATTATACCTACATCTTCGAAATGGATTGCGATTTTTCACACAATCCTGATGACTTAATCCGTTTGAGACAACCTCTTGAAACAGGTAAATATCAATTAAGTGTTGGTTCAAGATATGTTAAAGGTGGTAATACTGTAAATTGGCCAATAGGTAGAAAATTAATGTCTTACTTTGCATCTGTCTATGTTCGATCTGTATTATTCATTTCCATAAAAGATACAACAGCCGGATTTAAATGTTACCACAGAGACGTACTTTCAAAAATCAACTTTGATGCAGTTACTTTCAAAGGATATGCCTTCCAAATTTGTATGAAGTATGCAGCCTTGAAGCACGGATTTAAAATCATCGAAGTTCCAATTACTTTTATTGACAGAGAGTTTGGAACATCCAAAATGAATACAAGTATTTTCAAAGAAGCACTATATGGCGTATGGAAAATGCGCTTTATGAAATTGTAAATCCTGAATATTATGAAAACATTATTAAAAGGAGCAAAAATTTTCAATGAAGGAATTTCTTTTGTTGCTGATATTTTGATTAATAATCAACGTATTGAAAAAATTGAAAGCAATATCAGCGCAACACCTGACACACAAGTGGTAAACTTGGATGGTAAATGGATTTTACCAGGTTGCATTGACGATCAAGTTCATTTCAGAGAGCCCGGTTTAACTCACAAAGCAAATATTGCTACTGAATCTCAAGCGGCGGTAGCAGGTGGTATTACAACTTTTATGGAAATGCCTAATACTGTTCCGAATACATTAACTCAAGAATTATTAGAGGAAAAATATACCATTGCGCAACATACATCTGCAGCGAATTATTCTTTCTTCATGGGTGCTTCGAATGATAATTTAGATGAAGTACTTAAAACAAATGAAAAGAATGTGTGTGGAGTTAAAATTTTTATGGGATCTTCAACTGGGAATATGTTGGTTGACAATGAAACTACATTAACAAATTTGTTTTCACAAGTTCCTTTATTAATTGCTACACATTGTGAAGATGAAGCAACTGTTAGAGCAAACGCAGCTCTTTACAAAGAAAAATATGGAGAAGAGATTCCTATTGAGGCACATCCATTAATCCGTTCTGAAGAAGCTTGTTATTTGTCATCTTCTATGGCAGTTGAATTAGCAAAAAAATACAACACACGTTTACATATTTTACATATTTCTACAGCGAAAGAAGTTGCATTATTTGACAATACGCTACCTTTAGAAAAGAAAAGAATTACCGCTGAAGCATGCGTACACCACCTTTGGTTTACCGATGAAGATTACAGTAAAAAAGGTAATTTCATCAAATGGAATCCAGCAGTGAAAACAGCAAACGACCGCGATGGAATTTGGAAAGGATTATTAGATAACCATATTGATATCGTTGCAACAGACCACGCACCTCATACCTTAGAAGAAAAATCAAAAGCATATAATCAAGCGCCCTCTGGAGGTCCTTTAGTACAACACGCTTTATTAGCAATGCTAGAAAAAGCGAAAGAGGGAATTATTAGTGTAGAACGCGTCGTTGAGAAAATGGCACACGCTCCTGCAACTTGCTTTCAATTAGCTGAAAGAGGATTTATTCGTGAAGGTTATTATGCAGATTTAGTCGTAGTTGACCCACAAGAAACAATTACGGTTGACAAATCTAATCTATTGTATAAGTGTGGATGGTCACCATTTGAAGGCGTTACATTCTCTCACAAAATTGCAGGTACTTATGTAAATGGAACATTGGTTTTCGATGGTAGCCAAATCGTTTCTGACCAAAAAGGAATGCGCGTTTTATTCAACAGATAAATGAAATTATTTTCAGTCATACTATTCAGTTTAATAGTGGGGGGATGTTCAAATTCATCCCCTTTTACTGCTGAAAAACCTGAAAATTTACTTTCTGAGACGAAATTCAAATCCATACTTTCAGAAATGGTACTTTCAGAAATGATGGTACAATCGAAAATTAGCTCTCCGAAAAAAGTAAATGAAGAAATAGCTCGATTGGGAAAAGAAATTCTAAAAAAAGCAGGTGTAGATTCGACACAATATGCCCAATCATTTGATTATTATGCTTCAGACAAAGATAAAATGGAAGCAATCTACAATCAGGTAATTGCTGATTTCAATGTGAAAAAGGAACAATTAAATTAACCTATTTTTTTCTGTCAGGATTATTTCTCAAAAACGATTCCCAAGAATTTCCTCCCGCTTTATTATGCTCTCCTATTCCTTTGGAGAAATGATGACACACTGCCACTCCTAACCCATCAGTTGCATCTAAATATTTAGGCATTTCATCAAAATTCAATAAAGTTTGTAACATTGCTGCTACTTGTTCTTTGGAAGCATTCCCATTCCCTGTAATCGCTTGTTTTACTCTTTTGGGTGTATATTCTTCAAACGGCACATTATTCTTTAAGGATGCAGCAATTGCCACTCCTTGAGCTCGACCAAGTTTCAACATAGATTGTACATTCTTTCCAAAGAAAGGTGCTTCAATTGCCATCTCATCAGGAAGATATTCTTGAATTAATCCATCCACACGATCGAAAATACGTTTTAACTTATCCGGATGGTTTGCTAATTTGGATAATTGAATAATTCCAAAGTTAAGCATTTCAATTTTTTTGCCTTTTATGTGAATTATTCCATATCCCATCACACTTGTACCGGGGTCAATTCCAAGAATTATTTTATCTTCAACCATTATTTTGAAATGCTTTGTACAAAACTATTAAAAATAGCAGGTTTTTACTCTTTTTTTTGAAAGGAACCTTGTTTCTTTTTGTCTCTTTTTTGTTTTATAAGCAACTTTCTAAAATAACTTCCGAACAACTTTCCTCGATTTCAATTGTTCTACCTCTTGCTTTTTTATTAGCTGTTTTGTTGGTGATCCCAAACCAATGGTTTGAAATTAAAAAATGGGCGAAAATTGTCACTTCATTTTCAAGTATTACTTCAAAAAGAACACTGATAAAATCTTATTTCGCTGGAAACATCACCGGGTTTATTACACCCAATTTGATTGGAAATTTCATCGGAAGAATGTATTATTTTGAAAGAAGATATCGACCAAAAATCATTGTACTTACCCTACTAGCCAATGGAAGTCAATTTTTAACAAGTATCTATTTTGGACTACTTTCTATTACTTTATTTGGTTTCAAACCATTTCAAATCCCTCCATTAAATCCAATATATCTTACTGTATTTATTTTAATTACACTTATTTTATATTTTACATTTGAGCAACTTTTAAAACATTTCCAATTCCTAAAAAAAATAAATATTCACTTACTCAATAGCTTTGAAATACGCTACTCACTCCTTCTCTATAGTATAATTAGGTATCTCATTTTCAGCTTTCAATACTTTTTAATTCTATGTTCTTTTGGGGTTCCGATCAACTTTAAACTAATTCCTATCATTTGGTCTATTTATTTTTGGAGCACCCTAACCCCTTCTTTGTGGTTTGGTAAGTTGGTTATTCGTGAATCTATTTCTATTTGGATTTTAAGTCAATATATTGAAAACACGGGAATCATATTAATCTCGTCGATTTTACTTTGGTGTATCAATCAAGGAATTCCTGCAATCATCGGTTTTCCTTTTCTAAAAATGCAAAAGAAATGATGATAGTGTTCGGTTATATTGTTTTTTGCATTGGGTTGTTTACACTTTACCTTCTAGGGAAAAAGAAAGCAAATGAGAAAACAACTAACCAAACTGGTGAAAAATATCAATCCGAAAGCATTTCCGTAATTATTCCGTTTCGAAACGAGGAAGCTCATCTGCCAGAATTAATCAACTCAATCCAACAACTTTCGAAACACCCCCTTGAATTTATTTGGGTAAACGACCATTCTACAGATAGTTCTGTTTCAATTTTAGAAACAACATTACCAAACCTAAATCACACCCTACTTCATTTACCAGACGAACTAACAGGCAAAAAAAATGCGTTGACCTTCGGGATTTCAAAAGCAAAAGGGGAATACATCTTGACGTGGGATGTAGATATTACTGTTCGTTCAAACTTCTTCCAACAATTAGAAAGCTATGCAATCAAGGCGCTTTCCATTCTTCCCGTGGAAATGAAACAAACTAATTACAAAACAGCTTTTTTTGCCAACGAATTTCAGTTTTTAAATCAACTTAATTACGCTGTATTTGGTTTAAAAAGACCTATTCTTGCCAATGGCGCCAATTTATTATTCGATAAATCAATATTTAGTCAGCTTCAACCTTATCAAAATAACTTAACTATCGCCAGCGGTGACGATCAATTTCTTTTAAAACAATTTAGAGAAAATAAGCAATCTGTTTCTTATCTTCGAGATAATGCATTGACAGTTAAAACAAAAACTCCTTCAACCATTAACCATTGTTTCCATCAACGCATCAGATGGGCATCAAAAACACAAAAAGTGAACGATGTTCTTGCCAATATTATAGGTGCACTTGGGTTGGTTTATCACTTCTTTCCGATTCTCTTCCTAACACTATCTTTAAACTATTTTCTGTTTCCCTTTTTGTTAAAAACCATCCTCGATTTTATCATACTTGAAAAGAAATTCAATCCAAGAAACATTTTTAACTCATTCATATTCTCATTCCTATATCCTTTTTACGTTGTGACTTTAGGAACAGCAAGTCTTTTTACGAAGGTAGAATGGAAGGATAGGGTTATTTAGTCGCTAGTGAGTTGAAAGTGAAAAGTAGAAAGTAGAAAGCGGTGGACAGTGTTCCAAACTTTCATTCGATTCTTTATTTATTTGAAAAAGTTTAGAGTTGTGGCTCTATGCTAAAAACAAAAAAGTCGCCCGTTTGAGGCGACTTATAATGACTTTAGTATAACGATTAATTTTTAATACATCTAATAGACATTCCATATCTTTTTGATGCGTTACTTCGACCTACAACAGCTGTACTACCTGAAATATATCTTCCATAGGAATATTCAGCGTTAAATTCTGTTGAAGTTTGCCAAGTTGCATATTTATTTAATCCATCAAAAGTACCATCTGCCCAACGATTTCCTCCAGGCAACGCTGAAAATTGAACAGAATTCAACGAATTAGGATTAAATTCTTGCCATAAATTACTTTCATTAGACTTCATTTTATTACCTGCTATTGTATCTCCACCTAGAAAATTTATCAATACCATCCATTCATCGTTCGTAGGAACATGCCAGCCCGTTGGACAAACTTTATCTGTCTCAACAACATAAAAATTATATAATTTACCGTAAGTTGAACCATTTAAACCAACATTGTTATAATCACAAATCGCGGGAGTGTTTGTCGTGTCCCATTGCTTTTTATCTGAAATAACAGGTATAGCTGTTCCATTTGTGTATTTAGTTACTTTCAAATTTTCCTTCATCCAGGTCTGTGTACCAATTTTGACAACTTTATAGGTGTTCCCTTCAATATCTTTAATTGTTTCTGAAGAAGTTGTATCAGTAGTAGTGGTTTGGGTTTCTTCTTTTTTACAAGCAACACAGGCAAAAACAACATAAACTAAAAGAAAGATTTTTTTCATTTGTATTAATTATTAAATGTATAGAAGCCAAAAGTAGAAAAACAATTTTAATTAAATACTGAATTTCAATATATTTCAGCAAATCCGTTCCGCTGGACTTACAACTCTAGGAATATTAAATTAACAATCCTTTATCCAGATTTACAATTACAATTTAATTAGAGCTTAAATTTTAATATAACTTCAACTTCCAATACTATCCATATTCTTAAAATTTATAGCATATGAAAATTGATAATGATAACCTCCATTAATAGGCCTCGCTTTGTTGATTATATTTATACAGGATTACAAACACAGTGTATCAAGTATCAATTTTTATAAACTCGTGATTAGTTTCCCATTTGATTCATCAATTACAGGAATACTTTTGCTTATAAATATTTTAACTATTCTGGAAGCTGGTACATGAACTATTGTAATTTTTTTAACTGTTCCATTTTTAAAAAAAAATTTAAACTTTT
>JBILUY010000065.1:0-12721 GCA_044370735.1 Crocinitomicaceae bacterium
ACTTCCGTATTCCTTATGGAATTCAGAAAAAGTTAAAATGGATGGTTTCTTATTTTGAAGATGAACAAGTTGAAACTTCTTTTAGTCACGGAGACTTTACCTCTTGGAATATATATAAAAGTCACAAAAAAGCGGGAGTATATGACTGGGAATTAGCTACTGATAAACACCCGATTGGTTTTGATGCCTTTCATTTTTTATTTCAACAACACATTTTAATTAATCGTTCGCCTTGGTTAACAATTCGTGAGGATATCTACGATCGAATTCAAGAGAAAAACATTCAAAAATGGAGTAAAAACAACGAAATTTCCATTAATAAATACTTGTCATTATATCTGTTAACAAATACCACTCATTATTTAGGCATTTACAGTAAACAAGAAAAATGGCACGAACAAATTCATTGGTTAATCGAGACTTGGAACCAAGGATTGTCTGACATTCTCAAAATGACCAAAACAAATCGTGAATTGTTAATTTTAGATTTATTTGATTTCTTAAAAACAAAACAATACGGTGCGCTTAAGTTTCCTGAAATTTCTCCAGAAAAATTAAGTGAGTTTTCTGATATTGATTTGTGTATTTTGAAGTCAGATTACAATTCTATCATTCATTTCATTGAAAATCACCCACTCATCTCTGACTACACAACTTCCTCAAAATCATATATGTCGAGTTTGAATATTCAATTGATTGATGGAGGAAATTTAAGTTTAGACTTAATTTGGAATTTTAAACGAACAAAATGGGTTTTTTTAAATGCCGATGAATTATTAAAGCGTTGCCACCCAAACCAATATGGAGTA
Source organism: Crocinitomicaceae bacterium (assembly GCA_044370735.1). Lineage (GTDB taxonomy): Bacteria > Bacteroidota > Bacteroidia > Flavobacteriales_D > Crocinitomicaceae > CANHVK01. The sequence goes on from JBILUY010000065.1 coordinate 810, forward strand.
AAAATTCCATCTAATGAAAAATTAGCACGTTACATCGGTTTATTTTATGGATTAAATGGAGCAGCTGTTCCTGAAAAATATGCTCATTTTCAAGAATATCTTACTCATTCTCCTATTGATTTAGAAATTAAACGACATTTTATCGGTGAAAAAAATGCGATTGAAAAATTATATCAAATTATTAAAACTAGAAAAGAAAATAAAGGATTTCATAAATTTTGGAATTTAGCTCAATACGCTTTTGATACTGCAAAACAAATGATGAAAAACAAAGGGATTATATTAACTTTCAGCGGTGTAGATGGCGCAGGAAAATCGACAATTATCGAACACGTGAAAGGAATTTTAGAGAAAAAATTCAGAAAAAGAGTTGTCGTTATTCGTCATCGCCCATCCATTTTACCCATCTTAAGTGCTATTACAAAAGGAAAAGAACAGGCGGAAAAAGATGCAGCTTCTACCCTACCAAGACAGGGTACAAATCAAAGTAAACTATCTTCTTTCGTGCGATTTATGTACTATTATGTAGATTATTTATTTGGGCAGATTTACATTAATTTCAAATACAAATTCAGAGGGTACGTAGTGCTTTACGATCGCTATTATTATGATTTCATTTTGGATAGCAAACGAAGTAATATTTTAATTAATCCGAGTATTGTTCGATTTGGCTATAAATTTGTTTTTACACCTGATTTAAATTTCTTTTTGTATGCAGATCCTGAAGTGATTTTAAAACGAAAACAGGAATTGAGCGCCGAAACAATTGTTGAGTTAACTAAACAATACAAACAATTATTTTCAGGTTACGAAAATCGTAAATTGAATAAAAATTACCACTGTATCAATAATGTTGATTTGCAAGAAACCCTTGATTATATCACATTGGAAATCAATAGAAAATTAAAATAAATCTCAATGAAATCCTTGATTGAAAAAATCATTCGCTTTAGAAATCCTAGTTTTGCATTTGATAAAAACCTGAATTCGTTAGCTTTAATCCAATTCATTTTAATTCAAATTAAAGCATTAATTCGTGGATTTAGATTGTTTCTTTTTCTCAAAAATCCAAAAGGTGCTTTGTTAGGTAAAAAAGTGAAATTCTTTAATTTATCTAAAATTCATTTCGGCAAGTTTTTAAAATTAGGCGACTACGTATACATCAGCGCGTTAAGTAAAGATGGTGTTATTTTGGGAAATAATGTAGGAATTGGAGATTTTAGTCGTGTGATTGTTTCTACCTCATTAAATGACATTGGTTCACATATTAAAATTGGAAACAATGTTGGAATTGGTGAGTTTGCCTATTTAGGAGGTGCTGGAGGTTTAGAGATTGGAGATGAATGCATTATTGGTCAATATTTAAGTTGTCATCCTGAAAATCACAACTACGAACAATTGGAAGTTTCCATTCGTCATCAAGGTGTTTCTCGAAAAGGGATAAAAATTGGTCGCAATTGTTGGATTGGTAGTAAAGTAACTATTTTGGATGGTGTTGACATTGGGGAAGGAAGTATTATTGCTGCTGGTGCAGTTGTAAATAAATCTTTTCCTCCTTATAGCATTATTGGTGGTGTACCAGCAAAATTATTAAAACAACGTGATGACAAATAGAACTGTTTTAATAACGACTTACGCTGTAAACCCTTACAAAGGTTCAGAAGATGGAATGGGTTGGAATTTCATTCTACAGATCGCTCGTTTTCAAAAAGTAATTGCTGTAACTCGGGTGAATAACGGTCCACATATAGAGCGGTATATGAAAGAACATCCTTCTGAATTATATCAAAACATTCAGTTTTTGTACTTTGACCTACCTTATTGGATGCGTTTTTGGAAAAAAGGAGGACGTGGTGCAATGTTGTACTATTGGATGTGGCAAAAAGGGATCGTTTCTTTCATTAAAAAACAACCTATTCATTTTGATTTAGTTCATAATGTTAATTTTCATAATGATTGGACACCTTCCTTTCTTTGGAAATTAAACAAGCCTTTTGTTTGGGGACCAATTGGACATCATCCTGAAATCCCTAAAATATACCTTCAGAGCTACGGTTTAAAAGACAAACTAAAAGACATCGCAACTTGGGGGATTAAAAATTACTTTTGGAAAATTTCAGGTGCACTAAAAAAAACGGTTTCAAATGCAGATCATATTTTTTGTATGAATTCTTCTGTTGTTGAGGTATTACCCCAAATCAAGGGAAAATTTAGCATAATGCCTTCAGTAGCAACAGAAAATGTATCGTTTCAAAAAACAAATAAAAAAGAAGGGTTTCATTTAATTTCTGCGGGGAGATTTGTTCCATTAAAAGGTTTTGACTTAACCATTCGTTCTTTTGGTCAATTTCTACATTCATTACCTGAAACTATAGATAAATCAGCCATTACCTTGACGTTGGTTGGAAGCGGTCCTGAAAAAGAAACGTATAAAAAACTTTGCACTGAATTACATATTACTGAAAATGTTCAATTTATCAAATGGATTGAACGAAAGGATCTACTGCTTTTATACCAAGAAAGTCATTCGTTTTTGTTTCCTTCACACGAAGGAGCTGGGATGGTTGTTGCAGAATCCCTATCTTTTGGATTGCCCGTAATTTGTTTAAATAATTGTGGACCAGGCGAATTTATCACTAAAAAATGTGGGTTTGCAGTTAATGGAAGTACCTATCAAGAAACAGTAAACAATCTAGCTAATGCGATTTCAAGTTTGTATCATTCAAAAGAGCTACAAAATTCAATGAGTATCGAGGCTAGAAAACGATTTGAAACTTATTTTGATTGGAACATCCGAGGAGAACAAATTAAAAATGTTTATGACAAAATTCGATTGAAATGAGAATAGTAGCATTCCATTTATTAAATGATTACAGCGGAAGTCCAAAAGTATTAAGTCAATTATTAAAAGGTTGGACTAAATCTGGTATTGAAACTCACATGGTTACTTGCAGTGGTCGAACTGGTTTTTTATCAGATATTGAAGAAGTTAACTATCATTATTACACCTATCGTTTTGCACCAAATCCTTTTGTACGACTTTTTAATTTGTGTTTTAGTCAATTCTTGGTGATTTTAAAAATGCTTTTTTTTCTTAAAAAGTCGGATGTCGTATATGTAAACACTGTTTTACCTTTTGGAGGCGCAATCATTGGAAAGTTGAAAGGATGTAAAGTGATTTACCACGTTCACGAAACATCGATGAAACCGGCAATTTTAAAACGTTTTTTATTTGGAATTGTAAAATGGACAGCCAACGATGTTATTTATGTTTCGAACTATTTAGCGAACCAAGAACCCATTTCAAAAGCACATTGTCAAACAGTGTATAATGCTATTGAGGATGATTTTTTATCAACTGCAAAAGCAAACAGAAGAATTCATTCAGATCCAAAAAATTTACTTTTAGTTTGTTCATTAAAAGAATATAAAGGAGTAAATGAATTTGTAGCACTTGCAAAACAATTACATCAATATGAGTTTCGATTGGTTGTAAATGCAACTCAAGATGATATCAACCAATATTTCGGAACAATAGAGCTACCTAAAAATCTGACTATTTTTGCTACACAAACGAATTTACATCCATTTTACCAATGGGCAGATTTAATTGTGAATTTCTCAAAACCAGAAGGATGGATTGAAACTTTCGGTTTGACAATCATTGAAGGTATGGCCTATGGTTTACCAGCTATCGTTCCAATTGTTGGGGGAATTACAGAATTAGTGGAAGAAAATAGTAATGGATTTAAAATTGACTCCAAAAACGTAAACTTACTTTCATCAAAAGTGGAAGAGCTTTTTACTAATAGCGATAAATACAACTCTTTTTACGAAAAATCGCTTGATAAAATAAATCAATTCAACGAAAGTACCTTACTTGAAAACATAAATAAAATTATTTATTTAAATAATTAAATACGTGATTTTCATTATGTTTTAATACTTACAAAAGATTGGTTTTTATATTAGTATTTTAATTTTTACAAAGATTTTATTTCTTTTTAAAAAATTGATGTTGAAATAATTAAAACAAAAAATTTTAAATCCGGTATTAATACCCTATTTTTGCATCTTAATAACAATCAAATATATAAACCAAGAACTTAAGTAATGCCAACTACGAAGCATAAAAAACTTAAAATCGCTATCATTGGAACTGTAGGAGTACCAGCTAAATATGGTGGTTTTGAGACCCTTGCCGAACATTTGGTAGATAATTTAAATCAAGATTACGAAATCACAGTATATTGTTCTGGTAAAAAATACCCTAAAGATCAACGAATTTCTACTTACAAAAACACAAGACTTAAATACATTCCATTAAATGCGAATGGTATTCAAAGTATTCCTTACGATTCATTATCTATTTTGGACGCATTGCGACATGCAGATGTACTTTTAATTCTTGGTGTAGCAGGAGCTTGGATGTTACCTTTTGTAAAATGGTTTTCAAAAAAGAAAGTAGTTATTTCCATTGATGGAATTGAATGGAAAAGAGATAAATGGAATCGTATTGCCAAATGGTATTTATTTTGGGCTGAAAGTATGGCTGTAAAATATTCCCATATTGATATTGCTGATAACGAAGCAATTCAAGATTACACAGCGATGCGATATGGTACTTTAAGTAGAATTATCGAATATGGTGCCGATCATACAATGAAAGTAAAACCAACTGAAGAAGATTTTATTGAATTTCCCTTTTTAAAGAACAAATACGCTTTCAAAGTATGTCGTATAGAACCAGAAAATAACGTACACGAAGTTATAGAAGCGTTTATGGATTTACCAGATTATCAATTAGTAATAGTTGGTAACTGGAATAACAGTGAATACGGAACCGTTTTTAGAGAAAAAGCAAAAGGATTTTCAAACATACTTCTCCTTGATCCAATTTACGACCAACGTAAATTAGATGTTATCAGAGGAAATGCAACGATTTACATTCATGGACATTCGGCTGGGGGTACAAACCCATCATTAGTCGAAGCAATGTATTTAGGCTTACCTATTTTCGCTTTTAATGTTTCTTATAATCGAAAAACTACAGAAGGTAAAGCATTGTTTTTTAACAACCAATTTGATTTAATCAATTTAGTAAACGAAACCAGCGATCAGCAATTAGCGGAAATAGCAACAACAATGGATACAATTGCTAAAAGAAGATATGTATGGAAGCTAATCGCATTAAAATACAAAGCTTTAATTGAAGAAGCATTTGCAGTTAAAGTGAAAAATGAAATTCACTCAAAAACAAAAAAAGTTGATCAATCAAAGTTGATCGATATGAATATCGCCCATTTAAAACATCACAAATCATTTTACGATAAAAAATAACGATGAATCAAATTTTATATTATTTGTTATCACCTATTTCAGCATTAGTATTAGTGTTAATTTTAACACCTTTGCTTCGTAAAATAGCCTTAAAAATAAACTTTGTAGACAAACCAAACTACAGAAAATCTCACTTTACTCCTGTTCCATTAATTGGAGGCATAATGGTGTTTTTATGTTCAGCTATCGTATTAGCATTCTCTATTCATAAAAACGAAGAATTTAGACAAATCATCCCAATCATTTTAGGCGCGTTTGTACTTTTAGTGATGGGAATTATAGATGATAAAATCAACTTAAAAGCAATTTTTAAACTTGTTATTCAGCTACTTGTTTCCTACTATATATTTTTATCGGGAATTAGAATTGAATCACTTTTTGGGATTTTTTGGATTGAAAAACTTCCAGAATTAGGCTCATTAATTTTGACGGTAATTGTCATTACGGGAACAGTGAATGCTTTTAACTTATCTGATGGTATCGATGGATTAGCAGGTGGTTTAGCGATCATTGGTTTTAGTGCTTTTGCGATTTTAGCTTTTTTATTAAATCACTATGTTTTGATGATTATGTATTTTACTATTATTGGAGCATTGATTGGTTTTCTAAATTACAATTTAAGTAAAAAGTACAAAATATTTATGGGGGATGCTGGTTCACTTTTCCTCGGTTTCATTCTAGTTGTTTCTGGAATAATGCTATTACAATCAGCAACAAGTACCCCTAATTTCTCAAAAGTATTTTCAACAATTATTGGCGTTCTAATTCTACCAGTTATTGACTCTATTCGAGTTTATTGGAGAAGAATTAAAAAAGGATATAGTCCATTCAGAGCTGACAAAACACATTTACATCATTTATTGTTAAATCTAAAATTAAACCACAAAAAAGCAACTTTAATTATTGTAATTACCGTTCTATCATTATTGTGTTTGTCCATTTTTTCAGGATCATATTTTTCTTATACTACGAATATTTTCGTGCTTTTAATCATATTTGCTGTAGTTACTCGATTGCTAGCATTGAATGATGAAATCAATGATTGGCTTCGAAAAATGAAAGATTTAGAAAGCTAATAATGAATTTAGAACATATCCACCCTGAATGGCATCATTTTCTAAAAATCGAATCAGAAAAGCCTTATTTTAAAAACTTAACTACCTCGTTAATAAACGAAACAAAACAATTTCAAATCCTTCCTTCAAAGGAAAATAGATTACGCGTATTTGGTTTAGCACCATCCGAAATTAAAGTAGTAATCATAGGTCAAGACCCATATCCTACTCCTGGACACGCAAATGGTTTATGTTTTTCAGTAGATGAAAAAGTACATCCTCTTCCTAAAAGTTTAATCAATATTTACAAAGAAATTAAAAGAGATTATCCTGATTACAATCCATCATCGGGTGATTTAGGGCATTGGTTTAATCAAGGAGTATTTTTAATCAACACATTACTTACACTTCGAGCAGGTGAACCTATGAGCCACAAAGGTTTGGGGTGGGAAACTTTTACAAAAAATGCCATTCACCACATAGCAACAACTCAAGAAAATGTAGTTTATTTGCTTTGGGGTAGACACGCACATAGTTACGAAGAAATCATTCCTAAAGAAAAAAATCTTATCATCAAAACCTCACATCCTTCACCGTTAGGTGTCACTAAATCAGGGAATGACTTCGCTGCTTTTCAAGAAAGTAAACAATTTTCACAAACAAATCATTATTTACACGTAAATAACAGAAGCCAAATTCATTGGTAATCCTTTGAAATGTGTATCTTTACGACATTTTTTATTCGTAATATAATATACATTCAAATAAAATGGGGCAACTACTTCAAAATGATTTGATTTTACGTGCTGCACGTGGAGAAAAAATTGAACGATATCCAGTATGGTTAATGCGTCAAGCAGGTCGAATTTTACCTGAATATAGAGCTGTACGTGCTTCTCTTTCTGGTTTCAAAGAATTAGTTGAAACTCCTCGTTTTGCATCTGAAGTAACCATTCAGCCTGTTGATATTTTAGGAGTTGATGCTGCTATCATTTTTTCCGATATTTTAGTCGTTCCTGAAGCAATGGGATTAGAATACCAAATGATTGAACAAAAAGGTCCTTGGTTTGAAAAAACAGTAAAAACAGAGGAAGATTTAAAATTAGTTGAGGATACGTTCGATGTTGAGGATCGTTTAGGATATGTATTAGAAGCAATTAAATTAACAAACAAAGATTTAAATGGTCGTGTACCATTAATTGGTTTTGCTGGAGCTCCTTGGACTATCTTCTGTTATATGGTTGAAGGTAAAGGTTCTAAAACTTTTTCTGAATCTAGAAAAATGTTATACACTAATCCTGCTTTATCTCACGCACTTTTAGATAAAATTACAAACGTTACAATCAAGTACCTTAAAGCACAAATCAAAGCTGGTGCGCATATGTTGCAACTGTTTGATTCTTGGGCAGGAATTTTAGGTACAGAGCAGTACGAAACGTTTAGTATGCCTTACATCCGTAAAATAGCAGATGCAATCAATCAAGAAGTTCCATTAACCATCTTTTCAAAAGGTGCATTAACCTCGTTAGAATCAATTGCAAAAACAAATTGTACTACCGTAGGATTGGATTGGAATATGGATATTCCTGCTTTTAGAAATGTAATCGGTGACTCAAGAACAATTCAAGGGAATTTAGACCCTTGTGCTTTATATAGCACTCACGATGAAGTTAATAAGTTAACCACTCAATTATTAGATAGTTTTACAAGTCACAGACACATTGTTAATCTTGGACACGGAGTTTATCCAGACGTTGATCCTGAAAAGGTTAAAACGTTTATTGAAACAGTGAAAAATTATAAGATTAGTTGTTAGTGGTTAGTGAATAGTTGAAAGAAATATATATAGAATGAAGTATTTAATCATATTATTTTTAATCAATTTTGCATTTATAGCACAAGCGCAAAATGATAATTTATTAGAAAACGGAAGTTTTGAATCTACAAAAGGTAAAGCTAAAGGATTAGGAGGAATTGAAACTGCTGATGGTTGGTTTTCCCCTACTTCAGCGAAAGCAGATTTATTTTTAACAGAAACAAAAATTCCAGAAATTCTAACTACCGGTAACAAATACGGTAAAGAAGAACCGAAAAATGGTGATAATTACGCTGGTATTGTAGCTTTTTCTTATGGAGATAAAGTGCAGCGTACTTACATTTCAGCTCAAATGAAATACCCAATGCAAAAGGGTATGAAATATTGTGTTACGATGTATGTTTCATTGGCTGAATTATCAAAATATGCTTCTAATCAAATTGCTTTTCAATTTTCTTCCAAAGCTTTACAACAAGAAAAAGGGGCAATTATCGGACCTTCACACGTACTTCACCCACAGAAAAAAGTAATCAGCGCTACTTATGGATGGGAAAAAATTTGTGGGACTTATGTAGCTGAAGGTGGAGAAAAATTTGTTACTATCGGGAATTTTACTGCGAATGATGGTACGAAAAACGAAAAAACAGGAAAAAATAATTTCAAAGGAGTTCCTGCAATTGCGGCATATTACTTTGTAGATGATATTCAAATATTACCTGTTGACCCGAAGAAAAATTGTGATTGCGGAGGTAGTCAAGAACAAGTATCTGATGCTTTTTACCATAAAATCATAATGTTAGAAGATAAAATGGATGCTATCCAACGTATCGAAGCTCATACCACATTCTTTCCTTTTGGACAATCTCAATTGCAAGAAGCAAATAAAGCAACTATTAATGTCGTAATTGACTTACTAAAATCAAATCCTGACTATAAATTAGAATTATTTGGTCACATTGATTCTTTAGAGCAATCATACGCAGTCAAAAGACCCGCTTTTGCTGATTTATCACACAAACGAATTCGTTCTGTGATGGAATATATGATTAGTGAGGGAATAGAAAAAGAACGTTTTATTGCTACGCCAACTGATGTTGTTGAACCAAATGAAGAAATCTTACCAGAAGACGATGATCATCTTAAAAACGCTAAAAATAGACGTGTGATGTTCAAAGTTGTTTTAGTACCAAAACAATAAGATGGCAAAATTTTCGACAGGAGAAATTGTTGGCTTCCTGCACGAAAAAGGGAAAGCGGAAGTTCTAAAATATGTAAATTCATTTCAAGTTCACATCCTAAATGATGATGGTTTTGAAGAAATACGACCTGAAAATGATTTGATTAAAATTTTCGGAACGGAATATGTATCACCTCCAAGTGACATCGAAATTGTAAAATCTGCCAAAAAGAAAAAAAGTACATCTTCAAATCAATTAGTTTCTAAAACTAAAGAGAGTAAATGGGAAATCGACTTACATATTGAACATTTATTGGATACGCATAATGGATTGAGTAATTCTGAAATTTTACTCAAACAACTCACCCATTTTAGAAGCACTTTTTCAAAAGCTAAATCGCAACGAATTAACAAATTAATTGTTATTCACGGAGTTGGTGAAGGAGTACTGAAAAACGAAATCCGTATGTTTTTAGCTCGACAAGAACACATTGAATATTTTGATGCTTCCTATATTGATTATGGTAAAGGAGCAACAGAAATACGATTTTATCATTCAAAATATTAGTTATGATTTTATTATCTCCAGCAAAGTCATTAGATTACTCACAATCATTACCAAATAAACCGTTTGTTTCACAACCTCTATTTATCAAAGAGAGTGAAAAATTGGTGAAAAAATTGAAAAAGTTTTCATCAAAAAAACTTGAAGGATTATTCCACGTGTCACCTGAAATAGCTTCATTGAATTATGATCGATTTCAGTCGTGGGAACAACCATTAGAAGAAAAAGATAATATAAAACCTTGCGTTGAAGTATTTAATGGTGAAGCATATAAAGGCCTCAATCCATTTACATTCAGCGAAAGTGATTTGATGTATGCCCAAGATCATTTACGCATATTATCAGGGTTATATGGTGTTTTAAAACCACTTGATTTAATGTATCCTTACCGTCTAGAAATGGGTACAAAATGGGAAATTGATGCAAAAAATAAAAATTTGTACGCTTATTGGACAGATAAAATCACCAAACAATTAAAAACGGAAAAACCAGATTTCATTGTGAATGTTGCTTCGAATGAATATTTTAAAGCGGTAGATTTTAAAAAGCTAGGAATTAAGACCATTGTTCCCGTTTTCAAAGATTTTAAGAATGGTGAATACAAAGTTATTATGATGTATGCTAAACACGCTAGAGGTGCAATGGCACGTTTTTGTATTCAAAATCGAATTTCTGATGTTGAACAAATTAAGTTATTCAAAGAAGATGGATATACGTATAATGATTTGTTATCAAATGAAAACGAGTGGGTTTTCACCCGCTCGTAATCCATCCTTTTCAGTTTAAATGTAATTTAAAACGAATGTCATTGTGTTCAAATGATTGAACCAATCTACTGAATGTTAAAATCGCTTCAATACAAGCTAAACTTGGTTCATTCGTTTCGTTTTCAAAAGTAGTTGAGTAGTTATTTTCCATATATTATCTTCTCTGTTTTTACATAGAACGTACACTTATTTACTTTAGTATATTTCAAGCAGAAATTTTTATCATTTTTTCGTGTAATTTCAATTTTGCTCGTTTCATATAAACTGGAATGTTAGCTTCTGGTATTTGGATTTCCTTGGAAATATCTCGACTTGAAGCATTTTGATAATATTTCATCACAATCATTTTTTGATCTTTTTCATTTAATAGTGATAATGATTTTTCCAATGTTAATAATTGATTTTCTTGAACAATTTTCATTTCTACACCATCATCAATTAAGTCTGAATATTGCCCCATTTCCTCACGTTTAAAAACTACTTTTTCTTTTCGTTTCATAAAATCAAAACACAAGTTTTTAGTTATGGTTAATAACCAAGTCGTAAAATTTCCTTTAGTACTATCAAACTTTTCAAACTGTAAAAAGGCTTTCATAATTGCATTTTGTGCAATATCTTCAACCCAAAATTGATCTTGTTCATCTAACTTTGATTTAGCCATTTGTAAAGCTGATTTATATGCATTATCCCAAAACGAAGAATTGCCTATTGTTCTCATAATCTTAATTTTTGATAAAGGTAAAATCAGTACAACGTAAAATTTTTACGTTTTATATTCACAAAATCATTATTTTCAAAAAAAATTATCTATGCTTCGAAATCTTTTTAAAGCGCCGCTGTTTTGCTTGTTTGTCACCCTTGTTTTTCAAGGATTTTCACAAACCTATTTTCCTCCCAAAGATTCAAAACAACCTTGGGAAACTAGTTCACCAAGTCAATTAAATTATTGTCAAGAAAACATTGATAGTTTATATAATTATCTTGAGGACCAAGAAAGTAAAGGATTTATTTTATTAAAGGATGGAAAAATCGTTCTAGAAAAATATTTTGGAACTTTTACGAAAGATAGTTTATGGTATTGGGCTTCGGCAGGAAAAACATTAACCTCATTTTTAATAGGGAAAGCACAAGAAGAAAAATATTTGAATATACAAGATTTATCTTCAACATACCTTGGTAAAGGATGGAGCAA
>JBILUY010000066.1:0-12629 GCA_044370735.1 Crocinitomicaceae bacterium
ATTAATGTTTCATCGACATATTTTGAAGGTGCAATCCCATATTTATCAATAATTTCCTTTGGAAGAAAATAGCCGCTTTCTGTACGATGCGTTGGGGTACTTTCCCATTCAATGATAGAGTAGTAGAGACCCATTTTTAATCCTTTCGAACGAACTGCCTCTGTCATTTCACCCACCAAATCTCGTTTTGGACCAATGTCCATAGCGTTCCATTGTTTTTTATGTGGATTTTTCGTTGGCCACAAACAATACCCGTCGTGGTGTTTACTTGTTAATACTACATATTTAGCCCCTGCTTGTTGAAATAGCTCTGCATAAAAGTTAGCGTCGAAAAGTTCCGCTTTAAAATGAGGAGCAAAATCTCGGTATTCAAAGTCTGCGCCATAGTTTTTGGTGTGAAATTCTTTCCCTCCATTTTCTTCGTTGTACATCACACGTGCATAATACCATTCGGCATACGAAGCATAACGTTCCTCTTCGAGTTTTCTCCAAGCGGGAACAGAGTATACTCCCCAGTGAATAAAAATGCCAAATTTAGCTTGCTGAAACCAAGTCGGGATAGGGCGTTTGTCTAATGAATTCCAATCGGGAGTGTAGTGCATAAATTTCTTTTTTACAAAGTTAAATGAATATACAAAATAGTATTATACACTTCTATTTATACGTAATTTACAACTTGAATTAATGTATATTTGTATCATTATTAAAACTTTATTATGAAAAAAATAATTTTATTGTTTGCTTTATCTACTGTGTTATTTTCTTGTAAAAAGGAAAATACATCTCCGAATAATGATTTGAATTCAAGTGAATTGAGTATCTCAAGTTTGGATTGCGATGGTGTTAAAATTAATGGAGAATTAAAGGTGAATACTGAAGCGATTAATGTTTCAGCTTTAGTAATGTATACAGGTGGTAATGGAAAATCATTTTCAACAATAAAGATTTCATCTGAAGGAGTTACAGGTTTAACTGCTACATTAAATGCCGGCACTCTTGTTAACGGTAATGGAGAATTAAAATATGAAATTTCAGGAAAGGCTTCTAATTCTGGTGAAGCAGTTTTTAAAATAATTTTAGGAGGGAAATCTTGTAGTTTTAAAATTGAAGTTGATAGTTTAACTCCAACAAGTGGTTATGGTGCTTCAATTACAGATATAGATAATAACACTTATAAAACAGTGTATATCGGTGATCAATTATGGATGGCTGAAAACTTGAAAACTACAAAATTCAATGATGGTACTGATATAGATCAGGTTACTGATAAATCACTATGGATAAACAAAACTAGTCCGGCATGGACATATTATAATAACTCAGATGTTAATAATCAAACTTATGGTAAATTGTATAATTGGTATGTAGCTAATTCTACTTCAAACGGTAATAAAAATGTGTGTCCGTCTGGATGGCGAGTTCCAACCGATTTAGATTGGGATGAATTAATAAACTATTTGGATTCAACTGCTGATGGTGGACTAAATTATCCGAACGTAGCAGGTAGTAAATTAAAACAAGTTGGAATAACTAACTGGACATCGCCAAATTCTGATGCAACAAATAGTACATTGTTTTCAGCTTTGCCAGGTGGTTTACGAGGAGGAAATGGTGATTTTTATAGTATAGGTAATGTGGCATATTTTTGGTCAAAAACTGAAAAAGATACTGATAATGCTTGGTACAGAGCGCTAAATAATTTAAACAGTAATGCAAATAAAAATTATACTGTTAAAACTAATGGATTATCAATTCGTTGTATAAAAGATTAACTCATTTTTGATTTTTTTTAATTTCATTTCTATATTAAAATCATTATAAAAATATAATGAAAAAACTATTTGTCGCTTTTGCTTTAACAAGCACTTTGTTTTCATATGAAAACAAAATTTTCGCTCAAAATATAGGAAAACCAGGTCCAAACATCACAGATGTAGAAGGTAATTTATACAAAACAGTAACCATCGGAACTCAAACTTGGATGGCAGAAAACTTAAAAGTTTCTAAATACAGTGATGGCACACCGATTCCAAACATTACAGATAACACCCAATGGGAAAAAAATAACATAGGTGTATGGGCTTATTATAACAATGATACAACATACAATGTTAAATATGGTAAGTTATATACTTGGAATTCAATAAGTCAAGTGATTAATGAAGGTAAGAATGTGTGCCCTACAGGATGGCACGTTCCTACAAAGGCTGAATGGATGGTGCTAATTGACTATTTAGGTGGAGCTGGCATTGCAGGAGGGGAAATGAAAGAAGTAGGTACAACAAATTGGAAAAGTAAAAATAAGAATGCTACTAATATCTCATTATTTTCGGCGCTTCCTGGTGGATACCGCTCAAGTAGCGGGGATTTTAGCCGTATCGGCAACAACGGATTTTGGTGGAGTTCAACAGAGCGCGATCCTAGCTTCGCTTTTTTCTTCTTACTTTACAAAGCCAATGATAAAGTTTACAGTTTCGATACTAGTAAGAAATATGGTTTGTCAATACGTTGTCTAAAAGACTGACTTCTATAAGTTCAGTTTGAAAGTGGAGCGAATGATTTCTTAATGGCTTGCAATTATTTGTAAGCCATTTTTATTTCACCAAATTCCAATCTCTTTACTACGGATAAATATCGATTTTTTCAGTTGGCCAAAAGTTTTCGAGTGAAATTCGAATTCCTTTTTGTTTGTTTTTGAAAAAATACAAACCAATATTAGATCTGAAAATGAAAAAATCCAAACCAATCAGTATAGATTGTGTTTGGATTTAATATATAAATAAAAAAAACACTAGGGATTTTCTTACCAAGAATATCCAATTTTGATAGACGTTATATTACTTGTAAAAGTTTTGGTGTATTCTTTTGCATTGTAGTTTAGAGGAAAATCAATGGTGTGTTTTCTAAACATTAATCCTAGGTATATGTTTCTGGTTTTATCGTCTTTTTTCTTGATAGGGTAGGTTGCTTGTAGGTCAAAAGTCATTCTACTAGCGAAGTCAGATCTCCATTTTTCGGTGTAATCACGCATTAATAACCAGTCGTATGAACAAATTAATCGTATAGGTTTTTCTGTGCTGTTATTCCAAAAAGTAGCATTTAATCCATAGGAGAAATTTCCTCTTTCGTTAAATCCATAATAGTTTGCTGGTTCTTGTTTTTTAATTTTAATGTTAGATACTGATTGATAAGCATCTACTGTAGTCGCAGACCAAGCAGCATTAACTCCTAAAAATGCATATTTGTAACCATAAGCTATGTTTAAAGTCATCACATCCCAGTCACTAAAACATGCGTTGAATTCATATTGTTGTTGAATTTGATTGTATTCTTTATTGAAATTATCCAAGTATGCTCCGTAAATTTGTTTTCTATTGTTTTTATTCAGTGCTTTTATTAAGTAGTCTGGAATAACACCAAAAAAGTCGGTTTTAAAATTCACATAGAAATTTTTATCCATTCCTTCTACTCCATATTCTAAAACATTGTATTTGATAGACTCATTAAAATCAGTTAATGATCCATTGGTATATGGGTTTGATAAAGAGCCGAAGTGACTTCTTAATCCTAAATAGGAGAATGATTTATAGTTTTGTCCGAAAGCAAAAGAGCTTATTACCAAAAATAGAGTTGTTAATTTTTTCATAAAATAGAATTTGTTTCAAAATTACGTTATTCAACTCATTTTTGAATTGTCGTAATTTTATTTAATAAATTCTTAAGAAATTTCATGTTTTTTAATCATTTAAGCTCTTTGTTGTCAGTTGATTAATGAAGTCTCTTGTTTTATTTCCTATTAAAACCATAGGAAAAGTAAAATATTTTTAAATTTTTCTTGCATTAATGAAAAAAGTGTCTTTATATTTGCATAGAAAATTTTTCCAATCAAATTTAAGATGGCATTTTTTAGAGAAGGTATTCAAAATTTAAATTCAATTCATACTAAATCGGTAGTAGAAAAAGATATTATCGAATTAGGTGAAAAGATAGAAGCTTACAAGGATGGTAAAATATCTGATGATAAGTTTCGTGCGCTACGTTTGGCGAGAGGGGTGTATGGACAACGTCAACAAGGTGTGCAAATGATCCGTATCAAATTGCCTTTTGGAAAGGTAACAACACAACAATTAAGACGTATTTCACAGGTGTCTGATGAATATAGTACAGGGCACCTACATATCACAACACGTCAAGATATACAAATTCACTATGTTAGTCTGGATCGCACGCCGGCTCTGTGGGAAGAGTTAGAAAAGGACGATATTACCCTTCGGGAAGCATGTGGTAACACAGTCCGTAACGTGACTGCAAGTCCTGCTGCCGGCATTGATCCGAATGAACCATTTGATGTTGCTCCTTATGCTGATTTAGTATTTCGTTATTTCCTACGTAAACCTTTCGGTCAAGAGCTAGGGCGCAAAATCAAAATTGCTTTTAGTAATTCTGAAATTGATGATGCTTATGCCTTTATTCATGATTTTGGATTTATTCCAAAAATTGAAAACGGAAAAGAAGGATTTAAAGTTTTAGTTGGGGGAGGTTTAGGTGCTCAACCTATTTTAGCAAAAGTAGCGTATGAGTTTTTACCAGCTGAAGAAATCATTCCCTTTATTGAAGCTTCTATTCGTGTGTTTGATAGACATGGAGAAAGAAATAGCAGAAATAAAGCTCGTTTAAAATATTTAATTGCAAAAATTGGTTTTGATGCTTTTATTGAATATGTAGCACTTGAAAAACAGGCGATTCAATATGATTTTGAAACTGATTTTGCCTTATATCAACAACAAAAAGAGTATCCTATAATAGAAAATCCAATACTTAAAGATGATTATTTAAAATCTGTAGAGGATTCGGCTTTCAAACAATGGGTAATCACGAATACATTTGACCAAAAACAAGCTGGATATTTAGGTGTTTATTTAAAAGTATTATTAGGGAACTTTAATACAGATCAAGCACGCAAATTAGCTGATATAGTTGATAAATACGCTGGAGAAGATGTGCGATTTACAATTGATCAAAGTATCTTGTTGAAATTCGTACTACCAGAAAATTTAGTATTTCTATACGAAGAATTGAAAAAAATCGGTTTGGCGGCAAGCGGATATAACAGCGCGGTGGATATTACAGCTTGCCCAGGAACTGATACTTGTAATTTAGGGATTTCAAACAGTACGGATGTAGCTGCTGTTATTGAAGAAGCTTTACGTGATGAATTTCCTGAATTGATTTACAACAAAGAAATTAAAATTAAAATAAGTGGGTGTATCAATTCGTGTGGTCAACATGGTTTGGCGCACATTGGTTTACATGGTAGCTCAATTAAAGTTGAGAAAAATACAGCTCCTGCATTACAAATTTTATTAGGTGGTGGAAGAGAAGGAAATGGAGTTGGTAGAATAGCAGATAAAGTAATTAAAGTTCCAAGTAAACGTATCATTCAGGCTTTGAGAAGTTTATTTACAAATTATTTTGAAAATAAAACGGAAGATGAAGCGTTTAATGCATATTACGATAGACAAGGGAATAAATATTTCTACGATTTATTAAAACCGTTAGCTGATACTTCAACGTTAGAAGAAGCTGATTTTATCGATTGGGGTTCTGAAGAAAAATTTAAAACTGCGATCGGAGTAGGGGAATGTGCTGGGGTAATTATCGATTTAGTTGCAACTTTATTGTATGATGCGGAAGAAAAATTGAAAGATGCTCAATTGGCTTTCGAGGAAAAAAGATGGGCTGATTCTGTTTATTTCTCTTATGCAACGGGTATACATACTGCAAAAGCATTGTTAATTCAAAATAAAGTTCATTGTAATACCCACAGTGGTATTATCAACGACTTTGAAACACATTTCGGAGATTTTTATGGTTTCAGAACAGCCATAAACTTTTCCACCTTCATCATGCGAATCAACACACAAAAAGCAGATGAAGCATTTGCAAAAGAATACCTTGAAGAAGTAACAGGTTTCTTCAATAAAGCAAAAGAAAAATAATTAATAACGGCTATTGCCTTGTGGCTAATGCCTAATAACTAAGAAAAATGAAAACTCAAAATACAACACCAAAAGTAACATTAGTAGGCGCAGGTCCTGGTGATTTAGAATTAATCACGGTAAAAGGATTGAATGCGATTAAAAAAGCAGAAGTAATTCTTTACGATGCGTTGGTTAACGAAGAATTATTAGAGTATGCTCCAATTGCAGAAAAGATTTTTGTTGGTAAACGTAAAGGATTTAAAGCGTATTCTCAACAAGAAATTAACTTATTATTAGTGAAATATGCTTTTTCACATAAAAATGTGGTTCGTTTAAAAGGAGGAGATAGCTACGTTTTTGGAAGAGGGTTTGAAGAATTACAATATGTTGAAAGTTTCGGAATTGAAACAGAAGTAGTACCAGGAATTTCAAGCTCAATTTCTGTCCCTGCGTTGGCTGGAATTCCAGTTACACATCGAGGAACTGCAACGAGTTTTACAGTGATTTCAGCAAGTTTATCAAGTGGTGAATTAAATCCAGATATCAAACACGCTGCCAACACAAATGGAACGGTGGTAATTTTAATGGGGTTAACCAAGTTAGAAGAAATAGTTTCAATCTATAAAAGAGCAGGGAAATTTGATACGGGTATTGCTATTATTAGTAATGGATCGCTTGAAAACGAACAAATTATTAAAGGGAATATTTCTACCATTCTTTATAAATACGAGGAAAATCCGGTGCCAGCCCCTGCAATTATTGTAGTAGGAGAGGTCGTTAACTTGAAATCGGTTAAAGAGCGTGTTCAGTTTGAAGAAAATTTTGTTTAAAAATTTAAAATAATATCCTACTAATTCCATAGAATTAATTAAATTTGTTTTAAGAATGAAAAATTTAGTAAATAAATTAAGTTTAATAATTGCACTGTTTATTTCAATTGACTCGTTTGCACAGAACGGGTTGGTTGAAATTTCGGGTTCATTACATGATAAAACAACAGGAGTGCCATTAAAAGATGCTGCAGTTAAAATTAAAGGAACTGCCAATGGTTCTTTTACAGATGAAAATGGTTTTTTCAAAATAAAAACTACTTTAAAATACCCTTTTACTGTTCAAGTAAATATTCCTGGATATGAAAAGTTAGAATATGTTGTTGAAAATGAAAACGCTTCATTAAAATTGGGGATTGAACCACAAACATTGTTGTTAAATGAGGTGGTTATATCTGCCTCAAGAATTTCTGAAAATGTTCGTAAATCACCAGTTTCTATTGATAAATTAGACATAAAGGCGATAAGAGAAACTCCAGCACCAACTTTTTTTGATGCATTAGAAAATGTGAAAGGGGTTCAGTTAACTACTTCTTCGTTATCATTAAAAGTACCTAATACTAGAGGGTTTAACTCTCCAAATAACTTCCGCTTTCAACAATTAGTTGATGGAGTTGATATACAAGCACCAACTCTAGGTGTTTCTGTAGGGAATACAGTTGGTCCTAATGAATTGGATGTTTTAAGTGTTGAGATAATTCCAGGTACTTCTTCTGCATTATATGGGATAAATTCGGTAAATGGTTTAGCAAACATTCAGACTAAAGATCCTTTTAAGTCGAAAGGAATAAGTTTTTATCAAAGAACAGGAGTTAATCATATCGATGGTAAAGATAGACCAGTCAGTTTGCTATCTGAATCTGCATTTAGAATAGTCGGTACTCTAGGCGATAGTAACAGATTTGCATATAAATTAAATGGTTCTTATTTTGAAGGAACAGATTGGGTATCTTCAAATACAACTGATCAAAATCCATCTGGATTAGCAACTTCAAATACGGATGCTCGTTTTAATTCTGCTGAATCAAACCCTGCTTATGACGCGTGGAATAAATATGGAGATGAAAGTAATAATAGAGTTACAATTTCTTTACCAGATGGTGTTACTTTAAACAATGATGGTAAAACTAAAACGGAAATCGTCAGAAGAACAGGATATTGGGAAAAAGATTTAGTAGATCCAACTGTGAAAACGACAAAATTTGATGCAGGTTTATTTTATAAATTACCTAACAACGATCGTATTAGTTATGTGTATAGAATTGGAAGCATGGATGGTGTTTTTCAACGTGGAAACAAAATACAACTAAACAATGTATTACTACAAAGTCATTTATTAGAGTATAAAGGTCAAAAATTGAATGCAAAATTGTATGCAAATACAGAAAGTACAGGTACATCTTATAACTTGAAACCTCTAGCAGATAATTTAGATTTGACGTTTAAGGATAATACAAAATGGAAAACGGATTATCAGACTGCTCTAGCGAATGCATATGCTTTAAACGGAGGTGATTTGGTTGCTGCTAACGCCGCTGCGAGAGTTGCTGCTGATGCTGGTAGACCTGAACCTGGATCAGATGCTTTCAATACTATTAAAAATACAATTATAGGAATTAACAACTGGGATCATCCTTCCGTTTATAAATATGTTTCTCAACAAGATCCTACAAATACTACTGGTGGTGCTAAATTATTTCAGAATTCAAGAATGTATCATGGGGATGTACAATATGATTTTAGCTCAATTTTAAACAATGTTGTTAAAATTCAAGCGGGTGCTGATGGTCGTGTTTACCAAGTTATTCCTGATGGTAATAACTTTGTAGATTTCTCTAAAACTATTAATAATAGAGCAACAACCGGAGGTAATAATGTATATTACTCAAAATTTGGAGGATTTGTTCAAGCGTCAAAAGAGTTGTTTGATGAGAGATTAAAAATAGTTGGATCATTAAGATATGACAAAAATCCTGATTTTATTGGTAAATGGAATCCACGTTTGGCTATTGTTTTTTCACCTAGTAAAACACAATCAATTCGTGTTTCGGGGCAAAATGGATACCGTTTCCCAGCATTGTTCGAAGCATTATCGTATGTGAATAATGGAGGAGTAAGAAGAGTTGGAGGTTTATCAATCGTTAATGATAGCTTGAATTATCTTCAAAATTCATATACTCAATCTTCTGTTGATGCTTTCATAAAAGCAGTTGGTAGTGATAAATCTGATGCAAATATTCAAAAGTATTCTAATTTATTAGTTGCTGCTAACATTCAATCATTGAAACCTGAACAAGTACAAGCTTTGGATTTTGGTTACAAAGCTGTATTATTCAACAATAAAGTAGTTGTTGATGCAGATTTTTATTTTAACAAATACACAAATTTTTTAGGTCAAGTTGAAGTAGCTGTACCAACAAAATCAACAGCAGATATTACGTCTAAAAATCAGGAAATTATCGGAACGTTTGAAGCTGCGAAAAGTATTTTAAATACTCCTACAAAATATAGAGTATATGCAAATTCAACAAATACGTTCTTTGGTTATGGATCAGCAATTCGTTTAAGCTACAATTTCTACAAAAAATATTCTATCTCTGCTAACTTTAATTACAATACATTTGAAGCTAAAAACTCATCGGATGTTTTTGGTACAAAATCAAATACATTTACAGGTTTTAATACTCCAAAATATGCTGCAAATGTTCAGTTTGGTAATAGAGAATTGTTTAAAAACTTTGGATTTAATATAGTGTGGAAATGGCAAGATGCTTATGATTGGAATTCCCCTTTAGCTAACGGAAAAGTTCCTGCATTCCAAACAATTGATGCACAAGTTTCTTACAATATCACTAAAATTAATACTTCAGTGAAAGTTGGTGGAACAAACATCTTAAACAACAGATACATACAATATGCTGCTGGTCCAACAATAGGAGCTTTGTATTATGCAGCTATTACATATGATTTTAAATTCAAAAAATAATAATGGTACAGTCAAATCCTTTATTTCCAATATTTTTAAAAGCAAACCAATTAAGAGTGTTAATTGTGGGTGGTGGATATGTTGCACTTGAAAAATTAACTGCTTTGTGGAACAACAGTATTGATGCTGAAGTGAAATTAGTTGCTCCTGAAATAAAACAGGAAATAAAAGATTTTTTAGATACAGATAGAAATATTACATTGTTTGAAAGGGAATTTAAACCTTCCGATTTACATGATGTAGATTGGGTTGTGATTGCTGTCGGAGAAATTGGTTTGAGTGAACAAATTCGATTAGAAGCAAAACAACAACGATTATTAGTAAATGTAGCTGACAAACCTGAATTATGTGATTTTTATTTAGGTTCTATCGTTACAAAAGGAAATTTAAAATTAGCTATATCTACGAATGGTAAGTCTCCTACGTTTGCAAAACGATTGAAACAAGTGTTAGGTGAAAGTTTGCCTGAAAATATGGATGAATCATTGGATAATTTAAATCGTTTACGTGATCAATTAAAAGGTGATTTTCAAGAAAAAGTTGAAACTTTAAATAAATTAACTGCCTCATTAGTAGAAAAGCGTAAACCTAAATATTGGTGGGACGTGGATTTAAAAAAGAGTTTTGCTTATACCTTTGGTGTGCTTGGAATTTTAATTGCTGGTCATATATTATTTTCGTTATTACCTCCAGCTACCATTTGGAATTCATCGGTTGGTTTATTCAATGAGCTAAATGGTGATTTCCTTTGGTTTATGTTGGGTGGTTTTATAGCACAAATGATTGATGGAGCACTAGGAATGGCGTATGGTGTGAGTGCAACTACTTTTTTACTATCGTTTGGGGTAAGTCCTGCTGTAGCAAGTATGAGTGTACACGCATCTGAAATATTTACAAGTGGTGTTTCGGGTTTAATGCATTTGAAATTTGGAAATGTAAATAATAAATTATTTAAAAATATTGTTTTGCCTGGTGTACTTGGTTCAATTGTTGGTGCTTATATTCTTTCTGAATTCGAAGAGTATAACAGTTATATCAAGCCCGTAGTTGGAGTATACACCTTGATTTTAGGTATTATAATTATTTTAAAGGTTGTACGTAACAATCAAAGAAGAAAAAAAATAAAACATGTGGGTTGGTTAGCAACGCTTGGAGGATTTTTAGATGCTATTGGTGGTGGCGGTTGGGGACCGGTTGTATCATCTACTTTGATTGCACGAGGTAAAAATCCAAGAATGGTAATTGGTTCTGTAAACTTGGCAGAATTTTTTGTTTCATTAGCGAGTTCTTTTACATTTTTCACTTTAATTGGTGGTTCTGGTTGGCAGACAATTTTGGGTCTAATTTTAGGGGGAGTAGTAGCAGCACCTATCGCAGCACATTTCTCTAAAAAATTAAATGTAAAAGCTATGATGATTTTAGTTGGAACAATTGTTATCATCGTGAGCTTACGTATTATTTATATGGCTATATTTAAATGATAATTTCTTCCCTTCGAGTTTACACTGAGCTTGTCGAAGTGGAGGGGGATTAAGGGGGAGGATACACAAAATAATCTCTTTCCGCACCCTGAGGCTATCAAAGGGGAAAGGAAGGAGAAAAATAAATAGGAAAAACTAATTATAAACTACTAACTACTAGTCACTAGTCACTAATCACTAGTTGCTAATTACTAATAAAATAATGAAAAAAGTACTTTTAAGCGATTCAGGACCAGAAACATCTGAAGCAATTTACAGCTTTTGGAGATGGAATAACAAAGAAGATTTGAACGTAGCTAAAATTCAAGATATTATTGAATTTTCAGTTGGTTTAGGTATCAATGCTTTTGATATTTCTTCTGTTTATGGTAATGGTAAAATACAAGAATTAGTTGGTGAAGCGTTAGCTAAATTATCAGTAAGAAGAGAAGAGTTGGTATTGTTTTCTAAAATTAGTAACAAACAACCGCAATCAGACGGAACGTATTTATATGAACCATTAACGGAAAAATCAATTTTAAATCAAGTTGATAAGTTACTTACAAGTTTAAAATCGGACTACATTGATGTATTATTATTAGAAGATTTTGACCCGTTAATGAATGTTGATGTGGTAGCTTCTGTATTGACTTCTTTACAATTACGAGGAAAAATAAAACACATTGGAGTATCAAATTTTAATGTTCAACAACATAAATTAATTGCATCTCGTTTGTCAGAAGAAGTAGTTACAAATCATTTCGAATTGAATTTGTTACAAACGAAAGCATTGGAAGATGGCCGTTTAGATTTTATCAAAGAACAATACAGCAAACCGATGGCGTTTGGTCCTTTGGCGGATGGTCGCATTTTACAAGGACAAGATCCGAAAGCATTAGCAGTTCGTAAAGTGTTATCTTCTTTAACAGAGAAATACCAATCTAATATCGAACAAATTGCTGTTGCTTGGATTCATAAATTAGGTGCATTACCTATTATTGGTAGTTTATCGAAAGAACGTATTCACAATGCTGCAACAGCAGGTGATATTCAATTGTCGTACCAAGATTGGCACCAAATTCACGAAACGATTAAATCAATAAATTCATAATTATGTCTTTATCTGTTCAAGAAATAGAAAAACTCCCTTTGTCAGAATTATTGACTTTATTAGCCAATAAATATCCTGGGAAAGTCGCTTTTTCAACAAGTTTAAGTGCAGAGGATCAGGTGATCACACATCATATTTTTGCAAATAAATTACCAATTCGAGTTTTTACATTGGATACTGGTCGTTTATTTCCTGAAACGTATTCTGTATTAAACGCTACAAGAGAACGCTACAATCAACCTATTGAGGTGTTTATTCCAA
>JBILUY010000254.1:0-3482 GCA_044370735.1 Crocinitomicaceae bacterium
GACTTGGACTCATTTTATGAACGACATGTTTTACATTCCCTTGGAATTGCTAAAGTAATTCAATTTGTTCCAGGTACAAAAATACTTGACATAGGTACTGGTGGTGGGTTTCCAGGTATTCCACTAGCAATCATGTTTCCTGAAGTTGAATTTACACTTGTTGATTCAATAGGAAAAAAAATAAAAGTTGTGAACGAAGTTGCAAAAGCATTAAATCTTTCTAATGTTATAGGAATTCATGAAAGGGCTGAAAAAATTAAAGATCGTTTTGATTTTGTTGTCAGTCGTGCAGTGACAGCTATGCCTCAATTTTTACCTTGGGTAAACGGAAAATTTTTAAAAGAGAACAAAAACGAATTAAAAAACGGGATTTTATACCTAAAAGGAGGAGATTTAACAGAAGAAATGAAAAATGTTAAATATCCAGTTTCTTATTATGAATTACCGAGTTATTTTAAGGAAGAATTTTTTGAGACTAAAAAAGTCGTTTACTTAAGAGTAGTAAATTAGATTTTATATTTTTTCTCAACAGCTTCCCAATTCCAAATAAAATTTGAAACGATTTCATCCATTCTTTTTAAGAATAGTGGATTTGGAGCTTGCATATTTCTAAAATATTCTTCTTGAAAATCATTTAAAGCATACTTATGAAAAATTGCTTTAGACATACCATAAAGTATGTTTTTAGAAGGATAATTTACTCTAGAAATAAATGCTTTATAATCAGAAAACAAATCAGATAATTGTGTTTCTGTCATACCGAAAATAGGTGCTAGTTTCTGTTTAATAAGATTTTCTACAGAAAGTGCTTGATTATAATCAAAATGAGATTCTAATTGAACAAGATTACCAACAATAAAAATCATAGTAAACTCATCAATTTCAGATGGAGCAATATCAGGAGAGTAATCAAAAGCAGGGTCTTCATTAATCATTTCAGCCACCTCTTTAAAACCATTATCAATAACCTCTAGCAAACCATTTACGAAAATATTTGCAAGTTGATTATCTGATAAACGCTTTTTAAGAAATGATCTAATCATAACTGAGTGGTAATAATTTTACAAAATTACAATTTTAGCTTCTCTATTTTAAATTAAAGTTCACATAAAATTTAACAAGTTATCAACAGAAAATAACAAAAATAAGTACATTTACATTTATGTTGCGAATTCTAACATTACTTGTTATTTTACAGATCTTTATAACTAATACTTTGTGGTCACAAGATACGCATTGGTCGCAAACAAACTACCTAGAATTCATTCAAAACCCATCATTAATAGGGAATTACAAAGATGATTTGCGATTATCATTTGGTCTAAAAGATCAATGGAGAAATGTAACTAAACCTTTTCAAACATACTTTTTTACAATAGATACTAAAATTCGGAAAATACCCCCATTAAGTATTGGAACCATTGGTATTTCAGATGTAGCAGGTGATGGAAGTTTTAGAACTAATTATGCTGCTTTAATTTCCAAAATAGATCTAAAGTTAACAGAGAAAATATCATTTGCATTTGGTAATGAAATGGGGATTTCAAACAAATTTGTTGATTTTAGTAAATTTAAATTTGACAATCAGTATAATGGATTTTTTTATGATGGAAATTTAGCTACAAATGAAAAAATTACTAGTAGCTCATTTACAAACTTTTCGCTTGCGATTGGTGTTTCCTCAAAAATTGAAATAAACAAAAAAAATCAGCTTTTACTTGGTATGGGCTATTATAATTTAACCAAACCAAAAGAGACATTTTATCAATTAGAAGTATTACGACCAATTAGACAAAACTATTCTATAAGTCATAAGTTAAAGCTTAAAAATGTTGACTTAAATTTCTATATAAACTATTCAAAACAAAAATCATATAACGAAATTTTAATCGGATCATATTTTTACAACAAATTGAAAAGTCATAAAATCCCATTGCTTATTTCAGGTTGCTCAATTAGAAATAAAGATGCTGTTATCTTTAATCTCGGAGCACATATTCAAAAACTAAGAGTTAATCTTTCTTATGATATAAATTTTTCTAAACTAACAAACGCAAGTAGTGGTCGAGGAAGTTTTGAGTTATCAGTACAATATCTCATAAAGAAAAAAAATCTCACTTATCCTATTCAAAAAAAATGTATCGATTATTATTAATACTCTTTTTTAGTGTAATTCCATTTTTTAATTATAGTCAATTCAATTCTCAAAATAGCAAACTTGAGTATTGGCAAAAAAATAACGCTACGATTGATTTACAACAGTATTATCTCAATACTTATTCAAAAGATACATCTGACTTAAAATCATTAATATTACTTGCACATTATGAATATCTAAATAAAGAATACTTATCATCTAAAGTTCATCTTGAAAAATTCATACGTCTTTCATCTAAAAAAGACTTTTGGCCGTATTATTTACTAGGAGAAACACTCTTTATTCTCGGCGATTATGATAAAGCTAGAATATCGTATAAAGAAAGTTTAATACTTGCTAAAAAATAAAATAATCGACCTAGTATACAATTATTAAATCGAAGAATTGAATCTGTAAATTGGGCTATAGAAAATAATATTTCAAAAAAAAACACTCTAGAGCTACCTTTAAAAAAATTTGAACATTCAAAATCTATAATAACTAATTTTTGGGAAGATAGTACATTACTAATAACATTGACAGAAAGCGATAATCAAGTCAATTCAAATTTAATATTCTATAATCCGTATTCTCAAGATACGGTTAGAATTAGAATTCCTAATGTAAACAAAAGGATAGGGAGCATAACAAAAGATTATTCAACAAATAATAATTACTACCTAAGTTTATGTGGTACAAACAATAAATGCAATCTGTATTATGGTTCAATTGTAGATAATGTATTAACTGATTTAAAAATAATATCTGGTTTACCCTATAGTGACTCTACAACATATACGATGCCTACCTTTGCTAAAATTGATTCTAAAAACTACCTTTTTTTCAGTTCAAATAGTAAAAATCATATTGATTTGGATATTTACTATGGTGAATTATATTCAATAGATTCATTAACTGAAATAACAAACATAAATCATATAAATACAGAAACGGATGATATATCACCCTACTATAATTTTAAGGATAGTTGTTTGTACTTTTCTAATGCATATATGAATGGTTATGGTGGTTTTGATATTTTTAAAACTAAATTTTCTATATCAGAAAAATCAAATATTCATAATATTGGTAAACCTTTCAATAGTAGCTATAATGACTACTATTTCAATGAAAAAGATACAATTATAACAATCACAACCAATAGAAGTCTAACTAATAATTGCTGTAATTCATACATCCATTTTGTCAAAAACACAAATCAGATAAAAGAAAACGCTCTTACTGAAAATAGATATACTATTGATTCTTCATTAACAGAATTAAAAACACAAAAAAAATATCAAATCTCAACAAAAACAGATAAATTTTCTACAATTAAAAATCT
>JBILUY010000086.1:0-10471 GCA_044370735.1 Crocinitomicaceae bacterium
TAGGTAGGTTTTAATGCTTCAACCGAATAAAATTTTTCAATGGTCTGGTTTCCCGCTAGACCAATTTTTTTTCTTAGCTCTTTACTTTCAATCAACAATATTAATTTCTCAATCCATTCTTGTTTGGTATCTGCTAAAAATCCGTTTTCACCATTTTCAATGAGTTGAATGTTCATACCAACTGGAGACATTACAGTAGAAATTCCTAATGACATGTATTGTAAGCCTTTAAAAGCACATTTACCCTCAGCCCATTGATTCTTAATTAATGGCATAATTCCAATGTCAATTTTAGCTAAATCATCTATTTCAGTTTCTTTATTCCATTGACAGAATTGAAATGATTTTAGTTTGTACATTGGATTTCTATCAGAAATTACTAAAAAATTAATCGAGTATACTTGTTCTAATTCTTTTATAATAGGTACAATAAAATCAAGGTAATGCATTGTGGAATGAGAACCAGTCCAGCCTATAGTTATTGTATCTCTATCGTAATTAATTATCTTATTATGTTTTCCGATAGTGTCAATCGTTGTAGGTACAATATTTATTTTATGATTAAACTGCTTTGCATAATTTGCTAGGAATTGATTACCACATTGAATTTCAGTAACCCATGAACAAATTTTATTCACTTTAGAATACCATTTTGTGAAAGATAACAAAGCATTACTATCTGAATGATTTTTAAGCCATATCGCATCATCAAAATCGTAAAGTACTTTCTTTTTTAGTATTTTACAAAGAATGAATTCAAATATTGGGGGACCAAATTGCATTGCTTCTCTGTGCATAAAAACAAAGTCATATTTATGAACTGAAAAAAGCAATACAGATCGTTTCATAAAACTTTTTATCATACCTAGAGTTTTCTGTAAGTACAAACCAGGCTTGTATAACAACTCCCATGTTTTTTGATCGATAAAAGGTTTTGTCGTAATGGAAAAATTATTTTCTTCTAAGAAAGATAGATATTGCTCGAATCGAAAACGTTGAGATGGTGCTCCCCCTAATGGGTAGGGACAAATTAATAATACTTTTTTTTTTGTATTTTGCGACATACTATTACCTACTTCTTTGCAAAAGTATAAAACTTGCTTAAAGTTGCTTGCTTTTTTTTACCTTTGATAGTATATCTATTTTTTTATGTGTGGAATAGCAGGTTTTG
The DNA here is from genome assembly GCA_044370735.1 of Crocinitomicaceae bacterium. Classification (GTDB taxonomy): domain Bacteria; phylum Bacteroidota; class Bacteroidia; order Flavobacteriales_D; family Crocinitomicaceae; genus CANHVK01. The sequence continues at coordinate 1,172 of JBILUY010000086.1, forward strand.
TTGATTTAAGTAAGCGATCATCAGTTTCAAATATTCAATCTATGACTGACAGTATGATTCATAGAGGTCCAGATGGTGGTGCTATTGAGTATTTTGAGAAAGAAAATTATACTATAGGCTTAGGACATCGTCGTTTAGCAATTATTGATGTAACTTCTGCAGCAAATCAACCAATGCATTATGATGAAATTTGGATCACATTTAATGGCGAAATATACAATTTTCAAGAAATAAAAAAAGAACTAATCAATTTAGGTCACACATTTTCAACGAATTCAGATACAGAAGTTATTCTTCATGCTTACAAAGAATGGGACACATCTTTTGTCGATAAATTAATCGGAATGTTTGCAATTGTGATCTATGATGAAAAGCAAGAATTAATTTACTGTTTTAGAGATCGAGCTGGTGTAAAACCATTTTATTATTATTTAAAAGATAATTTGTTTTTGTATGCTTCTGAATTAAAAGCTTTTCATCAACATCCTAACTTTGAAAAAAAGATAAATATTAATGCACTTGCAGCATTTTTTCAATACGGAAATGTTCCAACACCCTATTGTATTTTTGAAAATACATTTAAACTAAAACCAGGTCATTCATTAACACTTTCTTTAAAAGATAAAGGAGTAATAAAAATTACTGATAGACAATATTGGTCAGTATATACAAATTATAATTTACCAAAATTTAATTATTCTTATGAAGAAGCTCTAAATAAAACTGAATCAATATTGACTTCTGCTTGCGAATATAGAATGGTGTCCGATGTACCTGTTGGTGTTTTTTTGAGTGGAGGATATGATAGTACGTGTGTTACTGCATTATTACAAAAGAATAGATCAACTCCTTTAAAAACATATACAATTGGGGTTCCTGATATTGGTTTAGATGAATCAAAATATGCAAAAGAAACTGCTTCTATTCTAGGGACTGATCATACAGAAATAATGTGCACAGAAAGAGAAGTCCTTGATGCAATCGATAAAATCCCCTTTTATTATGATGAACCATTTGCAGATAGCAGTGCTTTACCAACAACTTTAGTAAGTAAAATTGCAAGAAAAGATGTAACTGTTGCATTAAGTGCTGATGCTGGAGACGAAGTTTTTGCTGGATATAATAGATATGAATTTATGTTAAGATACAGGGGGAAGTTATCTAGAATCCCAAGTCTTTTTAGAAGTTCCTTGGTGACAATTATGAATGCAATACCATCTGAAAACATTCCTATTCTGAAAAATAAATATAATTTTCACAATAGATATGAGAAATTTAAGGGGGTATTATTGAATCCAAATGAAAAATCGATTATGTTAAGTTTAAGTCAGCAATTCACAACTTCACAATTAAAAGAATTGTTAAATTTTGATTTTTTAGAACTTGACAGTTATTATTTTTCTAATGAATTATCTGAAGAAACATTTTCATCTTTATCTTATATGCAAGCGATTGATTATCAAACGTATTTGTTAGATGATATATTGCAGAAAGTGGATAGAGCCTCAATGTCTGTAAGCCTTGAAGGTAGAGAGCCTTTTTTAGATCATAGAGTTATTGAATGGGCCTCAAGACTTCCTGATAACTTTAAATATTTTAATGGAGAAAAAAAGAGAATTTTAAAAGATATTGTTCATAAATATGTCCCAAAAGAAAAAATGGATCGTCCTAAAATGGGTTTTTCCATACCAATTGCTTCTTGGTTACAAAATGATTTAAAAAAATATGTTGATGAATTTGTTTCTGAAGAAAAAATTAAAAAACAAGGTCTTTTAAATTGGGATAAAGTGTTAGAGTTAAAAACTAATTTTTACAATGGTAAAAAAGAACTCGACAATAAAATTTGGTATCTGCTTATGTTCCAAATGTGGTATGAAGAATGGATGTAAATCAGTAAATTAATTGATTTTTATTACTATTTATTTTTTGAATATAAAGCTATCTTGGCTGATAAATTTGTTAATATGAAAGTTTTTGATTTAAATTCTCTTAACGAGAGATTACCAGTGATAAAGGCCTCGTTTGAGGCTAAAAAACCATTTAGATATGTTTCTATTGATAATTTTTTACCAGAAGATATAGCAGAAGAGATTCTTAAAAATTATCCTAGTATAGATTTCGGGGAATGGGATGGTACAACTTATTTAGATCAAAAAAATAAATTTCAAAAATCTAAGTTTGAAGAGGGGTCGTTTATGCAACAAGTTTTTAACGAATTAAATGGTCCTGAATTTTGTAATTGGCTAGATAGATTAGCAAATTTTGAAGAACCATTAATGGGTGATCCTGATTTGTTTGGAGGTGGTTTACATCAGTCAATCAATGGAGCTTTTTTAAATGTTCATGTTGATTATAATATTCATCCAAAAACAAAATATCATAGAAGATTAAATGCAATTATTTATTTAAATAAAAATTGGAAAGAAGAATATCAAGGTCATAATGAATTATGGGATTTTACTAATGGAAAAAAAGTGATGCTTGATAGAGTTTCTCCTATTTTTAATAGATGTGTGATTTTTGAAACAAATGAGATTTCGTTTCATGGACATCCAACCCCTTTAAAAACTCCTCAAGGTGTATCTAGAAAGTCATTAGCAACTTATTATTATACAAAAGATAGGCCTGAACACGAGAAAGTAGCTGATCATAATACAATCTATAAAAATACTGAAGGGTCAACAGGTCAAATGAAAAGACTTATTTCTGGTGCAAAAGCCTTTTTTGAAAGACTAACAAAATAGATAAACTTTATTTAATAAAAAAGCGGAACTAAACTAGTTCCGCTTTTTTTTATGGAGATGTTTTAATTACTTAATTAAATCAAGGAAAGTTTGATTTGCATTAAGTTTTAAGAATTCACGATCCTTTTGAGCTTTCGCTTTTAATGAAGCATCTTTGCTAATTGCATTTTTTAAGAAATTAACTGCTTCATCAACTTTATCCGTTCTTGTAGCAATGATTGCTTTAAGGTAAAAACCTTGAGCACTTGAATTGTCAGCGGATGCATCTAACGTTGCTTTAGCAGCTTCGTAATCTTTATTTAAAACTTGCGCTAGAGCTTTGTTAAATGTTTTGTTATCAGCAAAATTAGAAATTGCAGAAGCGTAATTTCCTTCAACAATTGCAATAATACCATTGTTGTAATTAGTTTCTGCCGATGCTTCAGCTTTAACTAATAATGCTTTTGCTTTTTTGAAATCACCTTTACTTCCAGCTATAGCTGCTAAGTTACTTTTGGTAATTCCATTTTCTTTGATTGAATTCGCTTTTTCAAATTTAGCTTCAGCTTCATTAAATTTACCTTGGGTAAATAATAAAACCCCTTCATTATTAAATGCTCTAAAATCAGTAGGGTATAATTTTTCACAAGCAGCTAATATTAATGCTTTTTCATTTGCATCTTTTTGAATTGAAGCTGCGTATAATAATTCTTCTACACTTAATTTCTCAGGATTTGTTTTAGCGATAATTAAATAAAGCTCATCAGTATGTCCTGTAGTTTCATAAGTTACTTTAATTTCAGCTCTTCTTAATTTAGGGAAAACATGCTCATCTAAATAAGTAAAAGTTTTAGCCATGTTTCTCATTTCCGTTTCACGTTGAATAGGATCTTTGTACATTTCTAAAACTCTAATAACTAGCTGTTTTTCGTCTTGATTCATAGAAGATTTTTCTAATTCAATTTTGAATCCTTCATAATCTTCTCCTCTTCCTAAAAGCGTATAGATTTCTTTTTGTAAAGCATCATTTTTCGCCTTTTTCGCTAGATCTATTGTTGCTGATTTACCTGTATTAGCACGATCAGTTGAAAGTGTATTGTTTTTGTTTTCTTCACCTTCAGGAGATGCGAATCCGGTAATTGTAATCGTTTTGATTTTAATTTTTGGATTGTTTTGTGCGTCAGCTAACCATCTCTCAAATGCTTTCCAAGATTCTTTCTCAACCTCTGATTTTTGTAAGTCAGATTTACCTTTTAAGTAATTGATTTGAGCTGTATAAACTTCTTCACGAACATTTTGATGATTATCTTTTGCTGAACCAACTTTGAAATCTTTATTTACTAATAAAGGAGTAATTATTGTTCCGTCAGCAATTTTTTTAGAAGGCGTAATCATTTTTTCAACACCACCTTTCATTACTCGACCAGAAACGGTTAATTCTGTAGCTTCAAATTCTGGTTTGTAAGCAACAACATCTTCATAAGTAACAACACCTCCTGGCTTGTACATAATAGTTGTTCCATTACCAGTAGCCTTTTCTCCTAGTACAACAACAGAATTAAGTGCTGTATTTCCAAGTATTGGAGTAATTTCAACAGAAGCTTTTTTCTTGATCCCTTTTTGTGGAAAAGTTACATCAACTTTAACGCGTACTGAATCTCCATGCATTTCCAATGGGGCTGGAGTTACAGTGTAATTTAAATCTTTTAATAATGTGCAACTTGCGGCTAATGAACCAGCTATTGTTAACGTTGCAAGACTTTTAAAGTTATACTTCATTTTTATTTTTTTAGTAAAAAACAACCTTTTTAGTTCTTATACAATCTACAATATTACGTAATAAATTTTGTTTCGTTACATTTTAAAATGGATTTGTTTAAGTACTGACATATCAGTACATTCTTGAAGAAGAACACCAATTGTTTTATTAAGAAGTGGATGTATGAAATCACTCGATATTTCATTTAACGGCTCTAAAACAAATTTTCTATTAACTAATTGAATGTGTGGAATAGATAGAGTTTCATTCGAAATAATTTCATCATCGAAAAATAAAATGTCTAAATCTATGATTCGATCTTCATATTCGTTTTTATTTTTTTTAACTCTACCCATTTTTAGTTCGATCTCTTTTAAAAATTCAAATAAAAGTTGTGGAGTTAATTGAGTTTCAATTTTTATTACGCTATTTAAAAAACTATAAGAAGAATCAAAACCCCATGGCTCAGAAGAATAAATGCTTGATTTTAAGAGTATGTTTGCTTGTTTTTCAATATGTTCGATAGCCTTTTCGATATTAAGTTCTTTGTTGCCTATGTTAGAACCAAGTCCGATGAAAACGATATGATTATGACCCATTTGTTTGTTTTAAACTTTCAAAAATATTAATCTTTTGACTTTTTATAATAAGGTTGTTTATTTTTGTTCTTTTTACAAAGAAAAATATTTTTATGAAAGTATCATTTTGGAGAATTTTTTGGCCGACTTTAATCGCTGTAATTGTTGCTGGTTTAATTTCAATTTTTTCTTTTTTAGGTCTTCTCGGTGGGGTTATTGCTTCATTTGATTCTGAAAAAGAGGAAGAAGTGACAGGTTCAATCCTTAAATTGACTTTAGAAGGGAATATTTTAGAAAATAGTAAAAGTGATGTCGATCCATATGCTTTCAAAATAAAACATCAATTTGGCTTAACTGATTTACTTTACGGTTTAGAACAAGCAAAAAAGGATAATTCGATCAAAGGAATTTACATTGAATTGACTGACGTGAATGCTGGTTTTTCCACATTAAAGGAACTTAAAAAAGGGATTGAAGATTTTAAAAAATCAGGAAAATTTGTAGTTGCTTATAATTCAGGTGAATTACTTTCTCTAAAACAATTGTATTTAACTTCTTCTGCTGGAGAGAACTATGGTTTTCCTTCTACTCATGTTGAATTTTTAGGTTTAGGAAGAGAGTATGATCTCTACTTAAATACCTTAAATAAAATTGGTGTTGAAATGCAAGTGGTAAGAGGGTATGAAAATCATTTTAAAAGTGCTGTAGAACCGTATATTCATTCAAAACTTTCAGATTCTGCACGACTTCAAATGCAAAGAATTTATGCCAATGTTTGGTCACAGATAAAAACTGACATATCTAAAGTCACTAACATCTCGATGGATAAGCTTGAATATGCTGCAGAAAATGCAAAAATTACAACTGTTAAAGATGCTGTAAAATATGGTTTGTTGAGCAATGCGTTATATCAAGATGAATTAGATGAAATTCTAGCGAAAAAAATTAATTTGACAAAGGGTGAAGAATTAAAATTTATTGAATTTGAAAAATATGCTAAAAAGAAATTTTACGAGAATCAGTCCTTGGTTGATGTTAAAAAACCAAATGTTGCCGTTATCTTAACAGAAGGAGAAATTTCAGTGAATGGTGAAGGGCTTTCTTCTTCTAGGGTTGCAAAATATATTCGTGAAGCAAGAAATGATGAAAACATTAAAACCATTGTACTTAGAGTAAATAGTCCAGGTGGATCTGCGTTGGCAAGTGATATCATTTGGAGAGAAGTGATGTTAGCGAATAAAGTAAAAAAAGTTATAGTTTCTATGGGGGATGTTGCTGCTTCAGGAGGTTATTTCATTTCTTGTCCTGCAGATTATATTTTTGCAGAATCTACTACAATCACAGGTTCAATAGGGGTTTTTGGTGTAATTCCATATACAGGCAAATTATTTGAAGAAAAATTAGGCGTAAGTTTTGATCGAGTTCAAACAAACAAACATGCTGTATTATCAATGAATAGAAAATTAACTTCGGAAGAATTAATTCTAATTCAAAAAGATGTGAATTCAATCTATGATGACTTTTTATATAAAGTTTCAACGGGAAGAAAAATGACTAAAAAACAAGTTCATTTGATAGCTAGAGGTAGAGTTTGGACAGGTAGTGATGCAGTTAAAATTGGATTGGTAGATGAAATTGGTGGAATGAAAGATGCCATTTCCTATGCAATCAAAAAAGCAAAAATTAAAGACCCAATCATAAAATATTGGCCTTTAAAGAAATTAGAACCAATCGAAGAATGGCTTGATCAAATTGATGATTTAAAGAATAATTCAAAGATTTCCCTTAAACAACAAAAATTACCAGCATTTATTGAGGAATACCTAAAAACGATTTCAAAATTTGAAAATTTTAATGGTATGCAAATGCGATTACCTCATATTTATGAAATAAAATAGTCTTTATGTTTAAAAAGAATATCAACCTTAAACAATATACAACTTTTGCTATTGATAGTTATGCGGAAGAATTTGCTGTTTTCGATTCTGTTGAAACATTAATTGAATGTCTAAATCAAACAAATAAATCATTAACCATACTTGGTGGAGGTAGTAATTTGTTATTAACTAATGACATAAGTGGCACTGTATTGAAAAATGAGATAATTGGTATAGAGTTGGTTGAAGATCAAGAAAATTCTGTTCTACTACGTGTTGGTGGTGGGGTTGTATGGCACGAGTTTGTTTTATTTACTATAGAACATAATTTCTTTGGCTTGGAAAACTTATCATTGATTCCTGGAAGTGTTGGAGCATCTCCTATGCAAAATATTGGTGCTTATGGAGTTGAAATTAAGGATTGTTTTGAAAAATTAGAAGCTTTAAATATTAAAACAAAAGCTGTTGAAGTTTTCACTAATCAACAATGTGAGTTTGGATACCGTGAAAGTGTATTTAAAAGAAAATTAAAAGGTGAATATATTATCACGCATGTTTATTTTAGGTTGAATAAATCCAAATCTTTAAATACTAGCTATGGAGCTATTGACACCGAATTAGCAAGTAAAGGAATTGAGAATCCAACAATAAAAGATGTTAGCAATGCTGTTATTTCAATCAGACAAAGTAAATTGCCAGATCCAAAAGAATTAGGTAATGCAGGAAGCTTTTTCAAAAATCCAGTTGTTGATATTTCTGTTTTTAATAATATCAAATTAAATTATTCATCTGTACCTTCCTATTTTGTTAGCGATAATCTTGTTAAAATACCTGCAGGTTGGTTGATTGAAACAGCAGGTTGGAAAGGGAAAAGGGTAGGGAATTGTGGTGTTCACACAAAACAAGCTTTGGTATTGGTAAATTATGGTGGAGCTACTGGTAAAGAGGTGCTTGAATTATCACAAAATATTATCGATGATATTAAATTGAAGTTTAATATTCAGTTAGAAAGAGAAGTGAATATTCTCTAGAATAAAAATGCGTTTTAGAATTGATTTAGCATATAATGGGAAAACATTTTTCGGTTGGCAAATCCAGCCGAAACAGATTTCCGTTCAAGAGGTTATCGAAAATAGTTTTTTTAAGTTGTTTCAAGTAAAAATATCCGTTGTTGGCTGTGGAAGGACAGATACTGGGGTTCATGCTCATTATTATGTACTTCATGTTGATTTGGATGAACATCGTTATTCTATTGATGATTTGAAATATAAATTGAATAAAATGTTACCAAATTCAATAGCAATTTATTCAATTTCACAAGTAGATAATGATTTTCATGCTCGTTTTTCAGCAACGCAGAGAACATATCGCTATTTTGTACATTTAAATAAAGATCCTTTTCTAGCTGAATCAAGCTTATTTATAAATCAATCGATAGATTTTGGTAAAATGAATTTAGCCGCAAAAAGTCTAATAGGAAAAAAAGATTTTACATCTTTCTCAAAATTACATACTGATGTACATACTAATATTTGTGATTTGAAAGAAGCTTTTTGGTTTGAATATGAGCCAAATAAATGGTATTTTCAAATAAGTGCAGATCGTTTTCTTCGAAATATGGTAAGGGCTACTGTTGGTACATTGTTGGAGGTTGGCATGGGTAAAATACATGAAAATGAGATTGAATTAATTCTAGAAAAAAAGAATAGATCTGAAGCTAAGACTTCTGTTCCAGCTCATGCTCTTTTTTTATGGGATGTAAAATATCATTAAAATGTATTTAAAAACTCAATTCACTAAAATTTAGTTACAATTTATTATTAACTTCATACTTAAAATTTGATTTCTTTTACAAATGAGATATATAATATTCCTTTTTGCAGTTGTTTTTTCATCTTTTTGTTTAAATGCACAAACAGCGGAAGAGTTATTTAATTCGGGTAATCAAAAATTTGACTTAAAAGATTTTGTCGGTGCCATTTCCGAATATTCAAAAGCTATAAATATTGATTCTTCGCGATCTAATTTTTACATGAATAGGGCAATTGCAAAATCAGAAATTGGAGAATATAGAGATGCTATTTCTGATTTTACGAAATCTATATACCTAGACTCCAATAATGTGTTAGCTTATTTTAATCGAGGAAACACGCATCATATGCTTCGAAATTATACAAAATCAATTGATGATTTTGATAAAGCAATTCAAAAAGATACAATGTTTGTAAATGCTTATTTTAATAGAGGTCAAGCAAAATCAGAAATTGGAAATTATTTCGGTGCAATTGAAGATTATGATAAATGTATTATGATTGATTCAACCTATGAAAGAGCTTATAGAAACAAAGGAGGGTTGAATATGA
>JBILUY010000067.1:0-12592 GCA_044370735.1 Crocinitomicaceae bacterium
TTATGAGTGGAACTTTCATTGCGATGAAATTAAAACTTACAAACGACGGTGGAGCAATTGATCTAAACGATCGTTATTTCCAAGGAATTAAATACGACCAATCGTTTAAGATTATCACAAACAAAGGAGAGAAAGAAAATTACGACAACTTACATCGTATTTTGATATTAAATAAATATGCTCCTCAAAATGCAAAATACATTATGGATGCCTATATGAAAGGGAAAAACGAGGTTGAAACTCGTAAAATGATTATGGCAGTAGAAATGTATTTAAATAAAAATAAAGCGTATAAAAATGAGGTTAAAAACTACTTAAAAAACAGATACAAACTACCTAAAAAACCGGTGCAGGGAAGTATTTTTGATTGGATGAATATCTCTGAATGGCAGGATTTTAAAATTGCTTGTGCAAAAGATAAAAAGTTAATCGATTCTGTAGCTGAACTTACGGGGGTAGAGTCCCGTTTGATCGTTTCGTGTTTGGTAGGAGAGCAAATTCGTTTGTTTAACTCAAAGCGTGAGGCGTATAAAAAATGGATTGGTCCGCTTAAAATTTTAACTGTAGAATCTCAATTTTCACTTGGAGTAACTGGAATTAAAGAACAGACAGCGATAGATATTGAAAAAAACTTACACGACCCTAATTCCGTTTATTATTTAGGTGATGAATACATTCACTTACTAGATTATAAATCGGACAATCCAACGAATGAACGTGTGAAAAGATTGGTTGATTATAAAAATCATTATTATTCCTATATGTATGCCGCTATATTTTTAAAACAGGTTAAAGTACAATGGGAAAAAGCTGGATTTCCTATCGATGATAGACCGGAAATTCTAGCTACTCTGTTTAATGTAGGTTATCCTCAATCTAAACCAAAACGCAATCCAAGGGTAGGTGGTTCAACAATTAAAATTTATGATAAACCTCATTCTTTTGGTGCAATCGCATACGAATTCTATTACTCGGGTGAATTATATGATTTATTCCCGTTTAAAGAAAAGCGTTTCGACTGGAATAAAAAATAAGGAAATGTCTCGTTTCTTGTTTGTTGTTATTCTTCTTTTGACTTTCAGTTGTAGTAGTCAAGAAAAAAAGGATTCGCTTCCAGTTTGGGAACGGATAGCAAATGGAGTAGATTTGATGGTTATGGAGGCACCAATAAAATCTATTTTAGGTGATTCTAAACTGACAATAATACGATTACATAAAGATAGCATACAAGCTTACCTGAAAATGGCAACCGCTAATGATAGTGTATCTAAAACAGTCAAAGAGTGGGCGGATACTTTTGATTTTCAATTGACAATTAATGCTGGTATGTATGATTTGGCAAGGCCATTGGTTAGCAAAGGATTTATGAAGTCAGATTCTTCGATCAATAATAATAGTGTTAATCCTTCTTACAATGGAGTGTGTTTTATTCAAAATCAACGAATTGATCTAATAGACTTAATGTGTGAAACCAACTTTCAAATTACCAAGCAACAAGCGTGTTTTCAAGGAATGCGTTTATTGGATTGTAAAGGTTCTGAAATGGATTGGAAGCGCAAAAAACAATCGTGTAGTATGTTGGTAATGGGGGAGGATAAACAAAATAACTTGTATATCATCTTTACTCGATCACCTTATTATCATCAAGATATGGTCGGTTTTTTAAAGAAAATGCCCTTTCAATTAGGGTTGACAATGTATTTAGAAGGTGGACCCGAAACTAGTATGTATTTGAATACTCCGACTAAAAAATTAGAACTAGTTGGTAGTTATGTTTCAAACACCTATCCAACCGATAAAAACGACCATTTTTGGCCATTACCAAACGTGTTAGGATTTAAATTCAAAAGATAAATTTTAAAAGAAGTTTTTGATTTTCAAAAAGTAACTTAAATTCGTGTAAATTTTTCAACTATGTCACAACAAGTAAATACAAACAAATTATTAGCATTACCAGTAATTGTAGCTTCTTTAGGCTATTTCGTTGATATTTATGATTTATTGCTTTTTGGGGTTGAAAGAACTGAAAGTTTAAAAGAGATTTTGAGTATTCAATATCCAAATTTAACTGAAGCAGCTCGCGAATTGTTAAATACCAAATTTGGTAAGCAATTGTTAAACTGGCAAATGGCTGGTATGTTAGTTGGTGGTATCTTTTGGGGGATTTTAGGAGATAAAAAAGGTCGCTTATCTGTTTTGTTTGGTTCTATTTTAACTTATTCAATTGCTAATATTTTAAATGGAATGATAAATACTGTTGAACTTTATAAAGTGTTACGTTTTGTTTCTGGTTTCGGATTAGCTGGAGAATTAGGTGCTGGTATTACCTTGGTGAGTGAAAGTATGTCCAAAGAAAAACGTGGGTATGGAGCAACAATTGTAGCTACGGTAGGGGTATTTGGTGCAGTTGTCGCAGGATTTATGGGAGATGTCATCACGAATTGGCGTTATTCTTTTTATTTAGGAGGAGGAATGGGATTGGCTTTGTTGTTGTTACGTATCGGAGTATTTGAATCAGGAATGTTCGACAAAGTAAAAGAAGATGATAGCATCAAAAAAGGGGATATGTTGATGTTATTCAAATCTAAACAAAACCTTAAAAAATATTTTTGTATTATTTTCACCACCGTTCCAGTATGGTATGTAATGGGTACGTTAGTGCTTTTTTCACCAGAATACGCTACCGCTTTTGGTTTACCTAAAGACAGTATATCTGCAGGGAAATCCATTATGTTTGCCTATGCAGGGATTACCTTGGGGGACGTCGTTTCTGGATTATTAAGTCAGTGGTTAAAATCACGTAAAAAGTCCTTGGCTTTATTTTTAAGTATGACCGTAATTGGTGTTATTCTTTATTTTACAGTAGCAAAACAATCCGTAACAGCATTTTATGCAGTTGTAGGGTTTATTGGTTTCGCAACAGGTTATTGGGCTGTATTTATCAGTGCGGCTTCTGAATTATTTGGAACTAATATTCGTGCAACTGTTGCAACTACAGCACCAAATTTTGTAAGAGCATCTACAATATTGATTTCGTTTATGTTAGACGGATTAATTTATGTGTTTGCAGATGATAAAATACTAGCTACACAAGTGGCGGGAGCAATTATCATTGTGATTGGATTTATTGCACTTTATTTCTTGGATGAAACCTATGGTAAAGAGTTGAATTACACGGAAGAATAAGGTTTAGGAAGAACTAAATGAAAATCCTTATCTTTGCGGAGCAGAGGGGGTGGAAAGTGGAAAGTGGAGAGTAAAAAGTTGTAAGAACGAAAGTAGAACGAAAAACAAATAAATACATATGAAACTATTACAAGACAAGGTAGTTTTAATTACCGGAGCATCAAGAGGAATTGGTAAAGCAATTGCTGAAGAATGTGTAAAACAAGGAGCGAAAGTTGCTTTTACCTACATTTCTTCTGAAGAAAAAGCAAAAGCACTAGAGGCAGAATTAACTGCAAATGGTGGTGTTGCTAAAGGATTTAAATCGGATGCAGGTGATTTCGAACAAGCACAAAAATTAGTAGATGATGTTGTTGCTGAATTTGGAACTGTAGATGTATTGGTAAATAACGCAGGTATCACACGTGATACTTTGTTAATGCGTATGACTGAACAACAATGGGATGAAGTAATCAACACAAACTTAAAATCTGCTTTCAACTTAACAAAAGCGGTTCAAAAACCAATGTTAAAAGCTAGATATGGTTCAATCATTAATATGTCTTCTGTAGTTGGTGTAAGTGGTAACGCAGGTCAAGCGAATTACGCTGCATCAAAAGCGGGTTTAATTGGTTTTACAAAGTCAGTAGCTCAAGAATTAGGTTCTAGAAACATTCGTTGCAACGCAATTGCTCCAGGATTTATCGAAACTGAAATGACGGGTGCTTTAGACGAGAAAGTGGTTCAAGAGTGGAGAAATTCTATTCCATTAAAAAGAGGTGGTTCGCCATTAGATGTTGCTAATGCAACTGTATTTTTAGCTTCTGATATGTCTGCATATGTTACAGGACAAACATTACACGTTTGTGGTGGTATGTTGATGTAATAAAAACATAATTTTCTATCAAAACGGTGGTTGAGGCTCTCAATTAAAGTTTGGTTTATAATTTTCAAACAAAAACGGTGGTTGAGGCTCTCGAAACCACCGTTTTTTGTTTCTTATTTGTTAGATTTTAATTCAAATTAAGTACAAATACAAAGTGAAATTAGATTTCTCATAGTTAATACTTAAAAAAATTAAATGTAAGTGTGTATTTTAGTTGATTTTAATTAGTTTTAACGTGATTAATTTTACCAAAGAAAATACAATTGAAATCTTCTAATTTTGAATTTCTAGAAAAAGAGTTTCCTCTACTAGCTAATATCGGTAAAGTAGCTGAAATTAATCTTTATCAAGACCCTGTAATTTCATTGTTTAAATTACGTCAATTCGGTGAAAAGATTGTCGAATTGGTTTTTGAAGAACATTATTTAGAATTTCCAGAACCTTCGAATTTTCACAATTGCCTAATAGCTATTCGTAATGAACAAATAGTTCCTGAACGTGTGATGGATTTACTTTTCTCTATTAAAAACAAAGGAAACGTTGCTGTTCATGATAATAAAGGAACTGTTGGAGATGCGAAAACGATCTTGTTTGCCGCTTTTAAGGTGTCAAAATGGTTTTATGAAACTTATTCAACAAATGGGGTTGATATTTCTGAATTGAAATTTCATGAACCAGAAATTACTATACCAAATCATGCTTTATCTTCTTTAGAAAAGGAATTTGAAGAATTAGAGCTAAAATTTAATGCGCTTTTAGCTGAAAGAGAAATAAAACAACAATCTATTGAAGAACGACATGAAATAATAAAACGATCTGATAAAGCAGCTAAAAAAATAGAATTATCAGAAGCAGAAACTCGATTGATCATCGATGCTGATTTAGTCAAGGCTGGTTGGGAAGCGGATACAGCTTTACTAAATTTCAAAACTAAAAAAACACTTCCTGAAAAAGGAAGAAATATGGCTATCGCAGAATGGCCTTGTGGCTCAAAATGGGCTGATTATGCTTTGTTTATCGGGACTGAATTGTATGGTTTTGTGGAAGCAAAAAAATATGCAAATGATATTTCAACCGATTTAACACAAGCAAAAGAATATGCTTTATTAGTTGATAATAAACATGATGTTAATTTGTTAAATACTTGGAGAAACTATAAAGTTCCTTTTTTATTTTCTACAAACGGAAGACCATATTTAGAGCAAATCAAAACAAAAAGTGGAATTTGGTTTTTAGATGTGCGTCTTGAAACGAACAGAGCTAGAGCTTTACATGGTTGGATTTCTCCACAGGGATTAAAAGATTTATACAGCCAAGATATTGAAGATGCAAAAAATCGGTTAAAGGATAAAAGTATTGATTTTCTAAGAAGCAGTAATGGTTTAGGTTTGCGTAACTATCAAATTGATGCCATCAAAGCAATTGAGTATCGATTAACAAACGAACCAGAAAAAAACAGAGCACTATTAGAAATGGCGACTGGAACTGGTAAAACAAGAACAATTCTAGGTTTGTGCTATCGTTTAATCAGCTCGAATCGTTTTAAACGAATTTTGTTTTTAGTAGATCGAAAATTATTAGCGCTTCAAACATTCAATACATTTAAAGACGAGAAAATTGAAGATTTAAATACGTTTTTAGGTACATATAAGGTTTCTGAATTAAAAGAAACTATTCCAGATATTGAATCTCGTTTGCATTTTGCTACGGTGCAAGGAATGGTTAAACGTTTGTTTTATGCTTCTGATGATCAGCCTGTATTACCGATTGATACCTATGATTGCATCATTGTAGATGAAGCACATAGAGGCTATTTACAAGATAAAGAATTAGATGATGAAGAATTAAACTTCAAAGATCAACGTGATTATGTAAGTAAATACAGAATGGTATTGGATTACTTTGATGCTTTTGGTGTTGGTTTGACAGCTACCCCTGCTTTACATACGACGGAGATTTTTGGAAAAGCAGTATTTACCTATTCTTACAGAGAAGCAGTAATTGATGGTTATTTAATTGATCACGATCCACCATATATCATTAAAACGAAATTAGGGGAAGAAGGCATTAAATGGGAAAAAGGAGCAAAACCTAAAGTGTACGACAAAGAAAATACTGAAATAATCGAATTAGATGAACTTGAAGACGAGTTGAAAATTGATATTTCAGGGTTCAATAAAATGGTCATTACGCCTGAGTTTAATCGTACGGTGATTAAACAATTGGTGAAGGAAATTGATCCGGAAGGGGATGAAAAAACATTGATTTTTGCAGCTACAGATGAACATGCTGATCGTGTTGTTGAATTCTTAAAAGAAGAATTTGATCAAATCGGTATAGAAGTTTCAGATGATGCTATTCTTAAAATTACAGGTAAATCGTACAATCCTGCTGAGTTAGTTCGAAGATTTAAAAATGAAAAATATCCATCCATAGGTGTTACAGTCGATTTATTATCAACAGGTGTCGATGTTCCTTCTATTTGTAATATTGTTTTTTTACGCAGAATAAAGTCAAGAATTTTATACGAACAAATGCTTGGACGTGCGACCCGTAGATGTGATGCAATAGGTAAAGAGGCATTTCGAATATTTGACGCTGTAGGTGTATATGAAACGTTAGAGGATTTTACAGCGATGAAACCTGTTTCGCCGAACCAATCAACAACATTTGTTCAATTAGTTGAGGAAATTGCTTTGATTGATTCAAACGAAAGAGCACAAAAACAATTAGAACAAATTATTGCAAAGTTTCAGCGTAAAAAGAAATACATTACCCAAGAAAATAGTGAAATCTTTGAATATAAATCAAAAGGAATTGGGTCTGAAGATTTCATTCAGTTTTTGAAAGACATTCCGAAAGATAATATTGAATCGGAATTAAATAATTATAAAAGTGTTTGGACCTTCTTAGATGAATTGAAACCCGAACCTTCATTTCAATACTTCTCAGACCATCAAGATGAATATTTAAGAACGGAAAGAGGTTATGGTAATGGTCA
Source organism: Crocinitomicaceae bacterium (assembly GCA_044370735.1). GTDB lineage: Bacteria > Bacteroidota > Bacteroidia > Flavobacteriales_D > Crocinitomicaceae > CANHVK01. The sequence continues at coordinate 7,053 of JBILUY010000067.1, forward strand.
AAAACCAGAAGATTATTTAGAAGGGTTGAAACGTTACATTGAGGAAAATACAAATAAAATAACTGCACTTCAAATAATTTGTTCACGCCCTAAAGATTTAGATCGAAAGTCGTTGAAAGAATTAAAAATTATTCTTGACCAAGCTGGATTTAATACCCGTTCCTTGAATGCTGCTTGGAAGGATACCAAAAATCAAGACATGGCCGCTGATATTATTTCGTTTATCAGAACCTTAGCTATGGGTACAACCTTAGTTAGTCATGAAGAACGAATTCAAAATGCGATTAATAAAGTAAAAAAGTTAAAAGACTGGAATAAAATTCAGTTGAAATGGATAGACCGTTTCGAAAAACAATTATTACAAGAGGATATTATTAAGCCTGAAGATTTAGACTTGAATCCTTTTGATGAAGCAGGTGGTTTTCAGCGCTTAGATAAAATTTTTGAAAATCAACTTCAATTGGTTTTAGATATCATGAATGAAAATTTATATACAGCTTAACAACTTTATTTTATATAAAAATAGTAAATAAAGTCAATTGATTAATCTTATTTTGTATTTTTGATTGAGATAAGGAAATAAATGTTAAAAGAAGTTACTAAACAACAAGTGTTGGATCGTATTCGTTTCGAAAATCCTTGGTGGATAAGCGGAGAGATTGACGATGATTTTAATGCGATGCCAAGACGTCCCTATTTCAATTTATTTTTACCATTAGTAGAAGAACGTTCAATTAGAAGAGCAGTCGTTTTAATGGGACCTCGTCGTGTTGGTAAAACGGTGATGTTGTACCATACCATTCAGCATTTGATTTCGAACAATGTTAATCCAAAGAAAATCATTTTTATTACCATCGAAAATCCGATTTACAATCAAATTGGCTTAGAACAATTGTTTTTGTATGCGAAAGAAGCTACTGGTTTACCTTCTGAATCTGATTTCTATATCGTTTTTGATGAAATTCAATACTTGAGAGAGTGGGAAGTTCATTTAAAAAGTTTGGTAGATAGCTACCGAAAAGATAAATTCATCGTTTCTGGTTCGGCTGCAGCGGCGTTAAAATATGCAAGTAACGAGAGTGGAGCGGGTCGATTTACAGATTTTTTGCTTCCGCCCTTGAGCTTTTCTGAATTTCTCTCCATGAAAAATTTAGAGCATTTGATGGTAAACAAAGAAACGGATGTAAAAGGTGGTTTTTATTCTTCTCCTCACAAAGAGGAATTGAATAAATTATTCTTGGATTATATCAATTTTGGCGGATATCCTGAAGTAATTTTTTCAGAAACCATGCAAGCCAATCCAGGTCGTTACATACGTCATGATATTGTAGATAAGGTATTACTTCGTGATTTACCAAGTTTGTATGGTATTTCGGATACCCGTGAATTGAATTCCTTGTTTACTACAATTGCGTATAATACGGGAGCAGAATTTTCGTTAGAAGCATTGGGTCGACAAGCGCAAGTGCAAAAAAATACACTCAAAAAGTATTTAGAATATTTAGAAGCAGCTTTTTTAATCAAAATAATTCGTAGAATAGATCAAGGTGGAAAACGTTTCCAACGGGATAATTTTTTTAAGATTTATTTGACGAATCCTTCTTTAAGAAGTGCTTTGTTTTCTCCCATTACGGCAACAGATGAGATGATCGGTCAATTGGTGGAAACGGCTATTTTTGCTCAATGGATGCATGCTGAAAATTTTAAACCATGGTATGCTCGTTGGAATACTGGTGAAGTGGATATGGTTGGTTTAAATGCCATACGTTTAAAACCTGAATGGGCTGTTGAAATTAAATGGTCGAATCGTTATTTTGATAAACCCAATGAATTGAAAAGTTTAGTGAAATTTGCAAAAGAACACGGTATTCAACAACCTATCGTAACAAGTATTGATAAAGAAGGAATTGTAGCGTTTGATGAGATGGAATTCTTTTTCATTGCAGCGGCGTCTTATGCTTATTCCATTTCAAAAAATATATTAATTAGTAAAGAACTGAAACAATAATAATTCCAGATTCCCCCTTCGGAGGGGGGAAGGGGGAGGATAAAAAAATAACTATATGAGCAGTCAAGAAATATCACAAAAACTTTGGAATCTATGTAATGTACTACGTGATGATGGAGTAACGTATCACCAGTATTTGAACGAGTTAACCTATATCTTGTTCTTAAAATTATCCGATGTGAAATTGGCGAATAACCAAGGTTTTTCAGAAGAAATTCCAGAAGAATATCGTTGGCAAACGTTGATTAACATTAAGGACAACAAAGAGTTGTTTGATCGCTACCGTGAGTTATTAGCGACAATTAGTTCGAAAGCGACCAACGAAACCATTCAAGAGATTTATACGAATGCTTCTACAACCTTACGTAAACCGGTGAATTTACGCACCATCATCACGCAAATTGACTTGATTGATTGGTACGATGAAGACGATCGAGATACGATGGGGCAAATCTATGAGGATTTGTTGGAACGCAATGCGAACGAAAAGAAAAGTGGGGCAGGACAATACTTTACTCCGCGACCTTTGATCAATGCGATGGTGCGTTTGATGGCTCCTCAATTAGGAGAAACTTGGAACGATCCTGCGTGTGGTACTTTTGGGTTTATGATTGCCTTAGATCATTACCTGAAAGAGCGTTACGACTATGTGTATGCAACCGATGAAAAAACACGTAAGTTTCAAGAACGTGAAGCCTTAAGTGGCGTGGAATTGGTACAGGATGCACACCGTTTGGCTTTGATGAATGCGAAATTGCACGGATTGGACAGTAGAATTTATCTGAACGATACCTTAACTGAATTTGGTAAGAAACTCAATAATTTTGATGGTGTACTAGCCAATCCGCCTTTTGGAACGAAAAAAGGAGGGGAAAAACCATCGCGAGACGATTTAACCTATGTTTCAAGTAACAAGCAGTTGAATTTTTTGCAACACATTTACCGCTCTTTGAAAAAAGACGGCAAAGCAAGAGCCGCAGTAGTTTTACCTGATAACGTGTTGTTTGAAGACGGTGATGGACAAAAAATCCGTAAAGATTTAATGGATAAATGCAACTTGCACACCATCTTACGTTTACCTACAGGAATTTTCTATGCGGCAGGGGTTAAAACGAATGTATTGTTCTTTACACGAGGAAAAAGTGAAACGGGTAACACCAAAAACGTGTGGATTTACGACATGCGAACGAATACGCCTAATTACGGTAAACGAACAGCTTTCACGGAAAAAGCCTTTTCAGATTTTATGCTTGCCTACACAGGTGGTATGAAGGAAGAAGAAGTGTTAGCAAACTACGATGGAACAGTTAGCGATGAAACTCGTTCAACCATCAAGGACGAGCGTTGGAGTTGTTTTACACGCGAACAAATTGCACAAAAAAACGATTCCTTAGACCTTGGTTTAATAGCAGATGAAAGCATTACGAACTCGGAAGATTTAGGCGAACCCATTGATTTAGCGAAAGAAGCGTTAAACGAATTAAGCTTGATTACAAAAGAATTGGAGGCGATTATTAAAGAGTTGAACTGATGGAAGGAAAATTACCGAAGGGATGGAAATTGGAAGAACTTAAAAAGGTTGTTTTCTTTCAAGAAGGACCTGGATTACGAAAATTTCAATATAGAGAAAGTGGAATTCCATTCTTAAATATTAGAACAATTTCTAACGGAAAAGTTGACCGGTCCCAATGTCAATTTTTAGATGAGCAAGAAGTTTACGAAAAATATAAGCATTTCTTATTGGAAGAAAATGATATAATTTGTTCAACTAGTGGTACCATCGGAAAAACAGCAATTATTACAAGGGAAAATTTACCTTTAATGTTGAATACAAGTATAATTAGATTCAGACCATTAAATGATAAATTAGTAACTAGAAATTTCATTTTATATTTTTTAAAATCAAGTTGGTTTTTTGAACAAGCAAACCAATTTAGCACAGGAACTGCTCAAAAAAATTTAGGTCCATCTCATTTAAATAAATTTAATTTCCCGCTCCCCCCGTCATCAGAACAGGAACGCATCGTAGCCAAATTAGACCAACTATTTGCGCACTTAGAAACAGCTAAAAAAGGCTTAGAAAAAATACCAACCTTATTGAAGGAGTTTCGCCAATCGGTATTAACGCAAGCGGTAACAGGGAAATTGACGGAGGAATGGAGAGAAGGGAAAGAGTTGGGGGAATGGGAGTACAAAAAAGCTTCAGATTGTTGTTTTAAAGTTCAGAGTGGTGGTACTCCAAAGCTTGACGGCTTTGATAATAATGGAATACCATTTTTAAAAGTTTATAATATTGTAAATAATTCAATAGATTTTGATTATAGACCACAATATATAACAGAATTTGCGCATAATAGTTCAGGAAAAAAATCTATTGGGTATCCAGGAGATGTAATTATGAATATCGTAGGTCCTCCAATGAATAAAATCGCAATTTTACCAGACACTTATCCTCAATGGAATTTTAATCAGGCAATTACGACCTAAAGAATTTTTAAACAATAAATTTTTGTTTTATTTCTTTTGTGAAGGTTTTAGTGTTAGAAGTGTATTTAATGAGACTCGTGGAGTAGTTGGTCAAGTTAATATTTCATTAAGTCAATGCCGTGATTTTGTTATTCCTGTTCCATCACTAGAAGAACAAACCGAAATCGTTCGTCGCGTAGAAGCCTTATTTGCGAAAGCAGATGCTATTGAAGAAAGGTATAAAAGTTTAAAAGAAAAGATAGAGCAACTTCCGCAGGCTATTTTGGGGAAGGCGTTTAGGGGGGAGTTGTGAGGAAAAAAAATCCCCTCCATGAATTGAGGGGGGGGATTTGCCATTAATATACAGTCTTAATAATTCCTTCAACCCCTAATATAAGTTCATTTACTTCATCCTCTTTAGGTTCTCTTGTTTTATTGTGGTCACATAAATTTCGAATATCACCTAAATGTTGAATTTTTCTCCAAATTGGTGTGTCATAAACGTTCGCTGATTTTAAAATATCATTGAAATCTGAAATTGACAAATTCTTTTTATTAGATTTTAAATTATGATTTATTAAAACTTGACCTAAATGTTTTTCTAGAACAACACCTGCTATGGCGCCAGCTCCTCGAGTGAATTTATTTTTATTTAATTCTTTTGCAGCATCAAGTTCACTATCAAATAAATCTGCTTGAACTAATTGTCTAATATCAAAAAGTGTACTTTCAAATCTCCTTTCAATTGACTTTAAAATATTTAATTGTTGCTCAAATTGGGATATCGCAGCTTCTGGACCTACTTTTTTTTCAAATCCACTTGTAACAGTTAAGTTTTGTAAAAAGTCCTCCATTACGTAATTGCCGTATTCAATACTTTTTCGTGTTTTTGGTTTTTCAAATAATCTAATAAAGTCATTTAATCTATCGGGTAATAATTGCTTAATAAGCACTAGAGATTCTGAATACCACAATTGATATTCTTTATTAAATGGCAATATATTTCTTATAAATTCACTAACTTTTTTGGGATCCTTAATAGCTGATTTTATTTGTTTTTCAATAT
>JBILUY010000255.1:0-3469 GCA_044370735.1 Crocinitomicaceae bacterium
CAAGAATAATTAGAATTATCAACATAAAAGCTAATTTACAAAAATTTAATCTTCTTCATTTTCAATAGTATCACCTAATAATTTAGTTGTTTCAGAAACTGGTAATTCTTCTACTTTCTTCAATTTAGAAAGCATTAATCTGGTTCTAGTTCCAACTAAATTATCTAACTCTTTATTTGCCTCATTGATTTTCTTCTGTGCCTTATCCAAAACATCACCAAATTTCACAAATTCCGTTTTCACAGCACCTAATATTTGCCAAACTTCACTACTTCTTTTTTGAATCGCAAGAGTTTTAAAACCCATTTGTAAACTATTTAACATTGCTGCTAACGTTGTTGGCCCTGTAATAATAATTTTATATTCACGTTGTAAAATAGCTACTAAATCTGGTTGTCTAACAACTTCTGCAAAAAGTCCTTCAATTGGTAAAAAAAGGATCCCAAAATCAGTCGTAAATGGAGGATCGATATATTTATCTCGAATATCTTTTGCAAACTTTTTAATGGCACTACTCAATGCTTTTGAAGCAGAATCTATTCCAGCAACATCCCCTACTTCATAAGCATTTTGTAATCTTATGTAATCTTCTTGTGGAAATTTAGCATCAATTGGCAAATAAACCTCCTTGCCATTATCATCTTTTCCTGGCAATTTTATAGCAAATTCTACTAAATCATTAGAACCTTGTTTTGTTTTGACATTTGCTTCGTATTGTTCAGGAGCCATAATTTGTTCCAGAATATTCCCCAACTGAATTTCACCAAGTACTCCTCTCGTTTTGACATTGCTCAACACCTTTTTCAAGTCACCTACCCCATTCGCAAGCGTTTGCATTTCCCCAAGTCCTTTCTGAACAGCTTCTAAACGCTCGCTCACCAATTGAAACGACTGACCTAAACGCTCCTCTAAAGTTTTATGTAATTTTTCATCTACCGTTTCACGCATTTTTTCTAATTTCAATTCAGTAGATTTCACCAATTCATCTTGTTTCAATGCCATTGCATCAAACTTTTGTTTTTGTAATTCATTAAAATCACGGACATTACTTGAAAAAGCATCACTAAAATCCTTTAAGGTTTTTGCTAACTCTTCTCTATTTTCTTTAGCATTTTTAGATAAGCCATCATGTATTAACGCTAATTTTTCTTCCATTTTAGAAGTCAAAAGTTCAAGATTAGTTGCCAACTCTTTTCTATTCTCCCTTAATTCTGTAGATAATTCAGCACGATTTTCTTTCATTTCAGTTTGCAGAACACTTTTGAAAGTGTCTAAAAATTCCTGGGGATTAACCGATTTATTTTTAGAGATAGACCACAAAGAGATCAAAATAGAAACGATAGATAAAGAAAGAATTAGATACAACATACGTTATGAATTTATTACAATACGAAAAATGAATATAAATATAACAAAAAAGGTCATCTTAACAGATGACCTTTTGTACGTAGCGGGTACGAGAGTTGAACTCGTGACCTCAGGGTTATGAATCCTGCGCTCTAACCAACTGAGCTAACCCGCCATGTTGATTAAATCGAGTGCAAATATATTAAATATTTTTATTGTTGAAACTTTTGAGTTTAAATCTTTTTTAAAAACAGATTAAAAAAACAACAATCACTTAAAAAACAACTACTTAAACAAAAATTAAATTATAGAATTTAAAAATCATGAATAACTTTGTATCTTTTTCACTTTTCATATAATTAAATTTCCATATATTTAGAAACTAAACTAACCTGAAAACAACTTTTTTATGAGTAATAAAGTAAAATTTGAAGCTGAATATTTGTTAAAAGTATCTTTAAAAGTGTTGGAAAGCAGTATGAGCACACCCGCTGGTTTAGCCGATTGGTTTGCAGATGATGTCAAGGTAAAAGAAGATATTTATACTTTTATTTGGGACAAAACTGAGGAGAAAGCAAGACTAAAAAACAAACGCTTAGGACATTCAGTTCGTTTTGTTTGGTTATACGATGAAGAAGAAAACAATGGAGCCTATTTTGAATTTACCTATACTATTGATCCAATGACTAAATCTTTAGTATTGAAGATTGTTGATTTCGCTGACGATGAAGACGAAGTGAAAGAAGCAAAACATTTATGGGATTCTCAAATTCAAGAACTTAAACGTCATTTAGGAGCTTAATTTTGTGTTTTGAAACGTCTTTACGTATTTAGTATTCGTTCGTTTATTGGTCCTTTTATTGTGACCTTTATTATTTCCATGTTCATGCTTATCATGCAATTTTTTTGGAAATATATTGACGACTTAATGGGTAAAGGATTAGAATTTTCAATCATACTTGAATTACTCCTATATGTATCAGCAAGCTTAATTCCTTTAGCACTCCCTTTAGCAATGTTATTATCCTCTATAATGACATTTGGTAATCTAGCTGAATACAACGAATTAACCGCTTTAAAATCCTCAGGACTATCCTTGTATCGAATAATGCGTCCTTTGATGATTGTTGTTTTCTTTATAGCTCTCGGTACATTTTATTTTTCAAATTACATTATACCAGTAGCAACTTTAAAATGGAAAGCTTTAATTTATGATATTCAAGAAACAAAAATTTCCAAAATTATTACTCCTGGATCATATTCAAATGAACTTACTGGTTTAGCAATCAAAGTACAAAAAGAAAAAAATGGTACTTTTTATGATGTAATTATTCACGATCATAATGACCCTAACATTGTCAAAACTGTTCATGCAGACGAAGCAACATTGTATAATTCTACTCATGGAAATAATTTGTATTTACATTTAAAAAAAGGCAATGTACTCGAAGAATTAGCTGTAAATCAATCCATAAATTTAGAATCAAGAAATCGAGGAAGTTACTACCCTTCTAGAAGAAGCTCTTTTGATGATGCTACGTATAAAATAAGTTTAAAAGGATTCAAATTAAACAGAAGTGATGAGAGTTTATTTAAAAATTCTTTTGAAATGCTAAATGTCTTTCAAATTAACAATGTGGTAGATTCAATCGTAGAAGAGAATAAAAAAGTCTTAAGTAATTTCAAACAAAGCTTAAAAAGAGATTATAAATTTTTACAACCAAACGATGTATCTAATATTTCTGAAATAAACATTGATACGATAAACTTAAAATCTCCTTTAAACTTTAGTAAACTGACAAATCAAGAAAAAAGAGAAGTGTATGACCGCTCAATTGGCATGTTAACAAGAGATAAAGATGCAATTATAGGACAAAGAGATTTTATAAAAACCTTTTTGGCTAATATAAATCTTTATAAAATCGAATATCATAGAAAATTCGCATTAACTTTTGCTATTATCGTTTTATTCTTTGTTGGAGCACCTTTAGGGGCTATAGTAAAAAAAGGTGGATTTGGAGCTCCGGTTGTCATAGCCTGTCTACTATTTATGATATATTTCGTATTAACGGAAGTTGGAGAAGGGCTTTGTTCATCTGGTAAATCTTCACCTTTTACAGGA
>JBILUY010000256.1:0-3424 GCA_044370735.1 Crocinitomicaceae bacterium
AAAAGAATTGAAGGTAGTTCATGTCCTAAAAAATTTCTATCATTTAATAATGAGTTCACATCAAACTCGCTTTGTGAAGCATCTACTAAATTTATAAAATTAAAAACAACGCAAATAGAAAAAAACGAAACACTTTCTACTAGCGAAAAAAAAATAGAATTAGAGAAAATCAATGAAAAAGAATGCCTTTGTTGCGGATTAGGAAACCCATCATTAAAGGAAAAAAATATTACTTCAAAATTTAATCCAAAAGCATCAATTGTTTGCCCAGGACCAAACATCGCCTATTTTTCAAAAAAACTTTCATTAATCCAAATCATTGATCATATCTATGGCAGAAATAATCATTTAAATAATATCACTCGACCTTCCATGTTTACCAAAGAACTCCTTATGTACATTGAATTATACAATAATACGATTGCAAATTCAGAATTTTTAAATAAAAAACAGATTGAATTTCAAACCAATATATTGAAAAGCATAAAATATTACATTTCCAATTTCAAAGAAAACAAAACTGTTTTAGTGGAAATTTTCAAATCTTTTAAACAGTTAAATATTAATTTCAATTACTCAAATACGTAGATTACTTATTCTATTTGAATTTAAAATTTAAAACAGCATTCCGTTAAAAACACAAACTACTCATTGATTATAATTTACATCTCAAAAAAAACACTTCAGACACTACATAATTCTATGTAATTCCTAGCTCTACATTAGCTATAATATGATATTTATCATATTTTCGTATAACAGCAATCAATGTTTTTTGATAGCTAAAAGTGGAATTTTGCATCATGGGAATAATCTACATAATGTTGGTCGTAAGTTTGCTCGTAGCGCTTTTCTTTTTAGGTTCATTTTTATGGGCGATAAAAACAGGGCAATACGAAGATGACTACACACCATCAGTAAGAATCCTTTTCGAGGATGATTTAATTAGTAATAACCAAAACAAAAATCAAAATGGAAGTACAAAAATTTAGTTACGACAATAAGATCGTAAAGAATTTTGCCTATGCCACCATAATTTGGGGGATCACGGGTATGGTTGTCGGGTTAATTGTGGCATTACAGCTTGCGTTTCCCGATTTTTTTAATGACTACTTAGGATTTAGTTTCTTATCCTTCGGTCGTTTAAGACCTTTACACACCAATGCGGTGATTTTCGCGTTTGTGGGTAATGGTATTTTTACAGGGGTTTATTACTCCCTTCAACGTTTATTAAAAACAAGAATGTGGAGTGATTTACTAAGTAATATTAACTTTTGGGGTTGGCAGTTTATCATTTTATGTGCTGTAGCTACAATTCCATTTGGTATTACAACAGGGAAAGAATATGCAGAGTTAGAATGGTGGATTGACATCTTAATCGCTGGTCTTTGGGTAGTGTTTGGATTCAACATGTTTGCTACTATCTTAACAAGAAGAGTGAAACACTTATATGTGGCTATTTGGTTCTTCATCGCAACTTTCGTAACGGTAGCAATCTTACATATCTTCAACTCTTTCGAGTTACCTATTTCTTTCTTAAAAAGTTACTCTTGGTACGCAGGTGTACAAGATGCATTAGTACAATGGTGGTATGGTCACAATGCAGTAGCATTCTTCTTAACTACTCCTTATTTAGGTTTAATGTACTACTTCGTTCCTAAAGCAGCGAACAGACCTGTTTACTCTTACAGATTATCTATCATCCACTTCTGGGCATTGATTTTCATCTATATCTGGGCTGGTCCTCACCATTTATTATATTCTGCATTACCTGATTGGGCGCAAAGTTTAGGTGTTGTTTTCTCTGTAATGTTAATCGCTCCATCTTGGGGTGGTATGTTGAACGGTTTATTAACACTAAGAGGTGCTTGGGATAGAGTTCGTGATGATGTAATGTTAAAATTCATGGTGGTTGCCTTGACTTGTTATGGTATGGCAACGTTCGAAGGTCCGTTATTATCATTGAAAAATGTAAACGTTATCTCTCACTTTACAGACTGGACAATTGCTCACGTACACGTTGGTGGTTTAGGATGGAACGGTATGTTTACTTTCGGTATGTTATACTGGTTGTTCCCTAAATTATTCAGAACTGAATTACACTCTAAGAAAATGGCTAACCAACATTTCTGGATTGCTACTTTAGGTATCTTGTTATATGCTATCCCTATGTATTACGCAGGATTCTCTCAAGGATTGATGTGGCAAGAATTTAACCCAGATGGTACATTAGCAAACAAAGATTTCTTATACACAGTTCAACAATTAAGACCTTTCTTCATCTTACGTTCTTTAGGTGGTTTATTATTCATCGTTGGAGCAATCATGATGTTCTACAACTTAGTTAAAACTGCTAAATCAGGAAGTTTATTGAAAAATGAAGATGCTGAAGCTGTTGTAACAAAAGACATGGAAGTAAAACATGCTAAAGGTGAATACTGGCACAGAAAAATTGAAGGTAAACCAATTCAAATGATGATTTTAGCGATCGTTTTAGTTTCAATCGGTGGTTTAGTTCAAATTATACCTACAATGATTGTAAAAAGTAACATCCCTACAATATCAAGTGTAAAACCTTATACACCACTTGAATTAGAAGGTAGAGATATTTACATCAGAGAAGGATGTTATAACTGTCACTCTCAATTAATTCGTCCTTTACGTTTCGAAACTGCTCGTTACGGTGAATATTCTAAAGCTGGTGAATTCGTATACGATCACCCATTCCAATGGGGTTCTAAAAGAACGGGTCCAGATTTAGCAAGAGAAGGTGGTTTAAGAAGTAATTTCTGGCATTACCAACACATGTTACGTCCGAAAGATGTATCTCAAGGTTCAATCATGCCTGCTTATGTTTGGATGAATGATGACAATACATTGAAACTTGACTTAGTAGATAAAAAAGTAAATGCAATGAGAACGTTAGGAGTACCTTACAAAGCTGGGTATGAAAAACAAGCAAAAGCAGACGCTGAAAAACAAGCAGCTGAAATCGCTGAAAGCATTGCAAATGATATCGCAAACTCTTTACCTGAGAATATGAAGAAATCATTCAGTGTAAAAGCAGAAACGGAGAAAATCAAATCTAGAGAAATAGTTGCGTTGATTTCTTACTTACAACGTTTAGGTAAAGATATCTCTGCTAAGAAATAATTAAAAAGAATTAGTATGTTACGATTTATAAAACACAATTTAACAAGCATTGACGGGGTATCCATATACCCTATCATCTCCCTCCTAATCTTCTTCTTATTCTTCGCAGTGATGATTACATACGTTACTCGCATGAAAAGAAGAGAAGTAGATGAATTAAGTAACCTTCCTTTTGAAGAAAAAGAAAGTGGAGCGTTTCAAAATGAAGTAGGATTTTAATATCAAGAAATTATGAAAAAGTTATTCATAAAAGCAACCGTTTTCATGAGTT
>JBILUY010000321.1:0-3422 GCA_044370735.1 Crocinitomicaceae bacterium
GTGCGTCCCCAGGCAGCTAGCTGTCTTAACCCGCAGGTCCATGGAAGAAGTGTGCGCTTCCTTCGACGGGTTTCTGGAGGAGGGCTGGCGGGAACAGGGAGTGAGGCCGCAGGAGGTCGAAAAATGGTGCGCGCTCTACGGCCACCCGTACTTCTTGGTGCGGGCTGGCAAGCTGATAAAGATAGTCGATCCGCCAGAAAAGCTAGGCAAGGCGATCGCCTACGCGATCTACGACGGTCATGCATACTTTTACAAGTCTGCGAAGACCGTGGCGAACTGGACTGTGAGCAGCGGGGCCGCCGAGCCGAGGCAGGTCATGCAGCACGAGCACCGGCAGACCCTCCCAGAGATCTCGGAGTGGAAATCCTGGAGCATGCCGCCGCAGCCTGGGCACTTCTTCGCGCCTGACCTGGACAGAGTGAGGAAGGAGCTGCTGGAGAGCGGGCGGAACCCCAAGGTCGCCCTCTACAGGGGCGCTCGCATCACCTCCGTCTCCTACGTGTGCACCCAGGCCCTGGACGGCTGCAAGGGGAGCTGCGTGATCCGGAAGCAGATAGAGCACAGAGAGGAGATCGAGCAGTGGCTGAGTCGATCTGTCAGACAGATCACCTGGAATGCGGAGGCCCTGCCGGCTCTCACTCACAAGGTCCTGAACGAACTCTTGAAGTCCGAGAGGAGGAGCTGCCCGGCGGAGCAGAGGAAGGAAATCCTGAGGCAGCAGAATGGCCGGTGCGCGCTCTGCGGAGGAATCTTCGACGACGACGTGGAATGGGACCACAAGAATCCTTTGCAGCAGACGGTCCGGGGGCAGGAGACGAAGTGGCAGGCCATCTGCGCCAGCTGCCACGTAGAGAAGACTGGTCTGGAGGGCAAGCAGGACCGGACTCTAGAATCTACTTTCTCTCTTCCAGTCTGGAAGGACTACGTAGAGACTCCGAGGCCTCCGCCGGTTGTGACCTGGCTGCACCTCTGGAAGGAGGGCGAAGAGACCCTGGAGCTGGACGTGCGGAGGTGCCGCCGGAACGCCTTGGCCATCTCTGCGCACGACTTCTCAGTCTTTAGCCCCCTGGACAGCATCACTCCAAGCCAGGAAGGAGACCTAGGAGACTTCTCCTTTGTGACTCTCAAAGTCAAGAATAAGGGTGTGGCGAGCCTGCTTCCTTACACGGGTCCTGGCTGGTACCATCGCGTGGCTGTGGAGCACATGCTGCACTATGGACAGATCACCTGGCAGGACATCTCTCATTCTTTGAGCTCCACTGGGAGGGTGCCGCCACAGTGCCTTGCGGAGCCGCTGAGGCAGATGGAGGAGGCCTGGGGCGGGCACGAAGACCTTGCAAAGCTCTCTGTCAACCAGATGATCGGGCTGTGGGCTACGGACGCCACGCAAGTCTATCACGTGAAGACTTCCAAAGACCCGGTGGATGGCTTAGGGGCCTGGGCCAAGCGCTACGTGGAATTCGAGGGAGGCTATGTAACAGACTACATCTTCGCCTCGAGCTTGCTGACCAATACTTCCATGAGGCCTATACATGACCAGATCATGTGCACCGAGCACACCCGGCTGGCCCAGCTGCTCTTCTGCTTAAAAGCTCTAAAAGTTCCTCCCAGATGCCTGAAGTGCATCAAGACAGACTGCGTGGTCCTGCAGGGGCCCATCAAGAAGCGGAAGGCTGAGCTGGAGAGCCTGGCGGAGCTGACCTTCGGGGACCTGCCAAAGCTCAGGAGCCATCAGCCAAATTTCAAGACAAGTGAGACTTGTGTTGAAAATGTTGAAACACAGCAGTTCCTGGACAGCTACTGCTCCATCTCAAAACACAAGTTCTCTAGCAACTCAGAAGTCTTCCGGCTGGGAGAGGGGAAGGAGCTTAAGGGGTGCTGGACCAAGCCCTGGAGGGAGTCGAAGCAGCCAGGAGAACTCGCAATTCTTGAAGGGTCACCGGTGACCCCTCAAGTATTGCCAGTTCGTCGGCCTTGGAGGGACGTGAGCAAGGAGGAGGCCCTGGAGCTGATGCAGGCAGGCAAGGGGCTGCTGCTGGTGGGCTCGCCAGGCACCGGCAAGACTCACTGGCTGCGGAACGCCATCGCGAGCTTGAGGCAGGCGGGCAAGAGGGTGGAGATCGTGGCCAAGACGCACGCGGCGGTGCAGAACATCGGCTGCGAGGCCAAGACCGCGGACCACTGGGTGCGCAAGCATGTGCGGGCCGGCGGAGTCCACTGCCACACGCTGGTGGTCGAGGAGCTGACCCAGATCAACGTCCAGCTCTGGGCCGACCTCGCGCTCTGCCGCTTCAAAGGAGTCAGCTTTGTCTGCGCCGGGGACTTTGGGCAGTTCCCTCCCATCTGCGAGCACTGGAGCGGCTGCGCGGTGCCGGAGGGCGCTCTGGAGCGCTCGGACATGCTCTTCGAGATGTGCGGCGGCCACCGACTTACGCTGACCGAGAACATGCGGAGCGACGCCAGGCTCTTCGAGGCCTACACTAACCTTGGAGAAACCTTGGAGGAGGCGCTGGCCAAGACCAGGGCCTTGTTCCCGGTGAGCAAGCGACCTGCCAGGTACACCCTCACCATCTCTCACAAAGAGAGAATGAGAGTGAACAGAATAAGGAACTTGCAGGATGCCCAGGAAGGGATCCTTCTCAAGGCGCCGAAAGAGACTCGAGGAGGGAACCAGCCGCAGGACATGCTCCTCTGGAAGGGCCTGCAGCTCATCGGGGCAGGGCACCGCTGCCTCAAGGGCCTCTTCTACGAAGTGGAGGAAGTGACCCAGGAGACGGTGACGCTCACGGGCGGCCTGGTCCTGACCCACGAGCAGGCGGTCCAGTCCCTGCGCCTCTGCTACGCGCTTACCTACGCCAGCTGCCAGGGGCTCACGCTGCCTGGGGTTGTCCGGCTGGACACCCAGAGCCAGCACTTCACACTCAAGCATCTCTATGTAGGGCTGTCCCGAGCGACGGCGGCTGACTTAGTCGAGGTTTGCTGAGCCTGGGGCGAAGCGTCTACAGAGCTTTCGGAGGAATCGTCGCAGGCGCAATGGCAATCTCCCTCCACGTGGTGAGGTAGCGGGGGGGCGCTCTTGCCCCCGAGCAAGCTAAGAAGAGTTCCCATTTTATGTATCCGGGAGAAGAGTTCGGAAGGAGGCGGTGGGGGAGGCGTCGCCAGGGTCCTCTTCCTCCTCCTCGACGTGGCAGCAGGGCTGGCTCTCGAGGCGGGCGCAGCAGATGATGGAGATGTTGGAGCCCATTTACTTTAAGAGACAGCTAAAGGAAAGCGGTGAATGTGTCGCTCGGCAGTTGAAGGTGTAAGCCATGAGGGTTCATCGATGAACCCTCATGTCTTACACCTTGCTTGCTTCCGGAAAGGAAAGTGCCTTGCCTTCATGATACCCAAGGGGTGGTCTACCGCCTAGACCGCCGGCCAGG
>JBILUY010000257.1:0-3408 GCA_044370735.1 Crocinitomicaceae bacterium
TCTTTAGTTTGATAAAAAGACAAATTATTAGTATCGTACCAAAGATTATTAGGTATAAATAAAGCCGTAGAATCAGAAGTAATTCTAATTATTCCATCTTTGATTTCAAAATCTTTATTTTTCAAATAATAATTTGATAAAAATAGAAAACTAGTCAAAAAATAAAAAAATATTTTCATTTCAAATAATGATTAACATAATCGCCCCGCTTCGTTGGATTTGTAATCCTACACTAGATTATATTTCCAAACCTTTATTCAAATTTACAATTACTATTAACACAGCGCTTCAATTTTCATTATAACTTTAATCTACTCAATACAAAGTTAGATATTGATTATTTGGAATAAAAGAACGTTATAAGCAACTAGGAATGATTACCGCTTATTTGGTTGATTGTCTATTGGGTGGTTGGGGGGGTTGCGGTTTTTTCGGGGTTTTTTCGGGGTGCATGCACAAAATATATATGTTGGTCTGGTTTTGTTATCGATTTACGCCAACTATCGATTTAAACCATAAATCTTCAAATTCATCTTTTCCAATATTTGAAGCCAACAACACTTCATCATCATCAGTAGGGTGTTGCTCTAAATTCAGTATATTGTACTCGTTAACAGTTGGAAATTTTTCTTCATTTAATCGTACGCCATTAATTTCTATCTCACCAATAGCATAACCTATTTTACCATTTTTATATAATTCTATTTTTCTAGTATTTTGACGATCATCTGTTAATTCCATGAATATAACATATGGTTCGTCTTCATATGTATTTATCCAATCTATTTTTATCCATTCCATTTTAAATATATTTTATTGAGGCACTGGTCCAAATCTCACCGCTACGCTAGATATACTTTACTATTGTTTTTGAATCTATTCTCCATCATTTAAATTTAAAAAAAATAATTCTATGTCATTAATAAACAATATTAACTGGTCTTGGAAATGGTTTATTCAAATAATCAACTAATGATTTTATTTGATTATCATTTAAGTAAAACATAAAAAAATGATGTTTCTTTTCTGCCTCTTTTTCATCAATAAAACGCCCCGCTCCGTTGGATTTGTAATCTTACGGCAGATTAAATTTACTATCCTTTATTCAAATTTTACACACTCTTCTGGATTTTATCATTAGAAAGTCCTAATACCTATAATTAAAAATCAAGTGCAACGTATGGAAATTCTTTGACATTATTAATTATAAACAAGTTTTAGATTGGTGACAATTCAACTAATTCATATTTATATTCTACACATTTTCCTTTTTTCATATAAAATGTAACTGTCCAAACTTGATTATTAATAGATAAATTTGAAATTGAATACCAGCCATCAATATTTAAATTTAATGGACAAACTTCATATTTTTTTATCTTTTTTTGATTGTCAAATCCTTCCCAAACGAATCCTAAATTTAGGTTCTTAATCTTTAATTTTTTTAAATCTCTTTCATCAGGGGAATATTTTATCAAGGAATAAACGGAATCATCTAGATTTCTTTCAGGAAAATTTGCGCTATTTAAATTGGTATTAATCTTTGAAAGAACTTCACCTCCTCTAACATTACAGTTTAATTCTACACAGTTGTTTTGAACTATAAAAACTTTATTATCACATGAAGTAAACAAAAAAAGGAACATTAAAACAAATAGATTTATTTTTAAAACCATGATTCACTGGAAGTAAAATTACTTTTAAAATGATACTCAAATTTATCTAATATTCTTAACATCAAAACACTTAAATAAAAAGAAAAGATAACAAATAAAAAACTATTAAGTTTGCCAGAAACAAAAAAAGTCGCCTTTGTGGGGCGACTTTAAAGATATGATTAAGAAACTTCTTATTTCGTAGCGAAACGTAAGAAAGAAGAAACTGTTAAATCTTTTTCAGTTGAGTTTAAGAATTGCTCTACAGATACTTTGTTATCACGAACAAATGGTTGGCTCAACAATGTGTTTTCTTGGAAGAATTTATTCAAACGTCCTTGAGCAATTTTCTCAGCCATATCAGCTGGTTTTCCTTCTTGGATCGCTAATTCTTTACCGATTTCGATTTCACGGCTGATTGTATCTTGATCAACACCTTCTTTGTTTAATGCAATTGGATTCATTGCAGCAATTTGCATAGCAACTTGCTTACCAGCGTCCTCAGCAGCATCAGAACCAGAAGTTAAACCTACTAAAGTTGCTAATTGGTTTCCTGGGTGGTTGTAAGCAGCTACTCTTGCAGCAGAAATACGTCCGAATTTAGATAAATCTAATTTCTCACCGATAACACCAATTTGCTCAGTAATTTTCTCTTCAACAGTTAATTTATCGTCGTATTTTAACGCTTTTAACTCTTCAATTGAAGCAGGTAAGTTTTTCAAAGCAACGTCAACGATAGATTGAACGAAAGCACGGAAAGATTCGTTGATAGCTACGAAGTCAGTCTCACAGTTTAATGTTAAGATCACACCTTCAGTACCATTCTCAGAAACTTGTGCTAAAACTAATCCTTCTTTAGCCTCATTATCTCCACGTTTAGCAGCGATTTTTTGACCTTTTTTACGAAGGATGTCGATAGCCGTATCAAAATCACCATTAGCCTCAACTAACGCGTTTTTACAGTCCATCATACCAGCACCTGTTTGCTGGCGTAATTTATTTACATCTGATGCAGTAATTGCCATTGTTTTGTCGTATTATAATTATTTTGTTTCCTCAGTGCTTGCTTCTACAGCTTCACCTTTATCTGCTTTGTCTTTTGCATTTTTACGATCTTCTAAACCTGTACGGATAGAGTCACAAATTGCATCTAAAATAACAGAGATTGATTTAGTAGCATCGTCATTTGCTGGGATAGGGAAATCAACTAACTTAGGGTTAGTGTTTGTATCTACCAATGCAAAAACTGGAATACCTAATCTTTTCGCTTCGTTTAAAGCAATGTGTTCTTTCAAAATATCAACTAAGAAGATAGCAGCTGGTTGACGAGTCATATCAGCGATAGAACCAAAGTTCTTTTCTAATTTCTCACGTTGACGAGTTTTGAATAATTTCTCTCTTTTAGAAAGAGTATCCCAAGAACCATCCGTTTTCATTTTGTCAATAGCAGACATTTTACGGATAGACTTACGAGTTGTTTGGAAGTTTGTTAACATACCACCTGACCAACGCTCAGTAACGAAAGGCATGTTAATTGTTTTTACTCTTTCAGCAACGATTTCTTTCGCTTGTTTTTTCGTTGCAACGAATAATATTTTTTTACCAGACTTAGCAATTTGTGTCATCGCAGCGCACGCCTGATCTAGATGAGCGATTGTCTTATTAAGGTCAATAATGTGGATACCTTTTTTCTCATCAAAGATATATGGCGCCATTGCCGGATTCCACTTTCTTTTTTGGTGTCCAAAGTGTA
>JBILUY010000258.1:0-3404 GCA_044370735.1 Crocinitomicaceae bacterium
AACAATTAATCCTAACTTATGGTACTCTAATCGGGGAAATTCACTTTTTAATAATTTATTTTTTTGGAGCACTTATTGCTACTCTGTGGCCATTTGTTAGAAATTCTGAAAAAAGTAATTATGTTTCAGTTGGTGCATCAGGAGCTGTTTCTTCTATTGTTTTTGCTGCAATGTTATGGAATCCAACTATGGAAGTAGGGATTATATTTTTACCTATTAATATTCCGTCGTACATTTTCGCACCGTTGTATTTAGCATTTGAATATTGGTCATTAAAAAGAGGGAAATCTAATATTGCTCATGATGCTCATATAGGTGGTGCATTGTTTGGAATTGCGTATATTACATTAATAAATTATGATAAGATTAAATTATTCATTCAATTAATATTTTAAGAATGAAAGAGTTATTTGTAAATAATAATGGAGCCATTTTACCAAATAAAGGAGCAACAATTGCAGCTGGTAATAGATCGTATTTATATGGTGACGGTTTATTTGAAAGTGTTAGAATAATAAATGGTAAGCCAATAAATCTTGAAAACCATTATGATAGGTTGGTGCAAGGAGCTAAGGCCTTAAAAATGCGATTTCCAGCTTTTTTTTCAGTGAATTTTTTTGAGGATAAAATAGTTGAAATATGTCGCATGTCAGGTATTTCAGAAGGAGGGAAGTGTAGAATTTCGTTAGATAGAGCTTTAGGTGGTACTTATATTCCTGAAACAAATGAAATATCTTATTTTATTGAGGTATACCCATATGAAGCAAATTTATTTGAACTTAATTCTAAGGGATTTGAAGTAGATATCTACAATGATCAGAAAAAACAAAATAATTTTTTAGCGAATTACAAAACTAAAAATGGTTTGTTATATGTAATGACAGCCATTGCAGCGAAAGAAAGACATTTGGATGATATGTTGCTTACAAATGAAAAAGGGGTGATAATTGAGAGTTCAAATTCTAATATTTTTATAGTCAGTAATGGAGTTTTGTATACTCCTGGATTAGAAGATGGGTGTCTTGCAGGAACAATGAGAATGCAAGTGATTAATATAGCCATTCAACATGGAATAAAAGTCTATGAGTGTTCAATTATGCCTCAAAATTTACTTGCGGCTGATGAGATTTTTTTAACGAATGCTATAAGAGGAATTGTTTGGGTTGGAGGTTATCGTACTAAAAGGTATTTTAATACTTTAGGTAGAAAATTACAATCATTTTTAAATGATTATTGGTCAAATCATTTTAATAATTTAGAAGGAGAAGCTGAATAATGATAGAACAAAACTTTAAATCTTTAGGAGTACCGGATTATCTTCTTAAAGCAATAGAAGAAAATGGATATACTAATCCTACTGATATTCAGAAAGAAGTTATACCTTATTTATTAGAATTTAATAGTGATGTTGTTGGACAAGCACAAACAGGAACTGGTAAAACAGCAGCATTTGCTATCCCCATAATAAGTAGAGCAGAAGCTAATAATGAAATGATTCAATCGTTGATACTTGCTCCAACACGTGAATTATGTCAGCAAATACAAAAAGAAATTTTCAAATTAACAAAGTTTACTACTGGGGTATATTCAACTGCTGTTTTTGGTGGTGAAAAAATAGAAATACAAATTTCAAAATTATCTAAACCTACACAAATTCTAGTTGCAACCCCTGGTAGATTACTAGATTTACTAGAGAAAGATATAATCAACTTACAATCAGTTCATACAGTTGTTTTAGATGAAGCTGATGAAATGTTAAAATTAGGATTTCAAAAAGATGTAGAAAAAATTCTAAAAATGACCCATTTAAATAGTTTTACGTGGTTATTTTCAGCTACAATACCTGACTCTTTACAGCTTATTATCTCTAATTACTTATCAAAAGATGCTAAACGATTTCAAGTATCTAAGAAAAATAGTGTTAATCAAGATATAGAACATCAATATTTTATTACTCAACCAAAATTAAAAATTGAATATCTTCAAATGTTCTTGAAGACTCAACCCAAAAAAAATGGTATTTTCTTTACAAGAACTAAAGCGTCTGCACAATTTGTTTTTGATAAATTATCGAAAACTAAATTAAATGTAGGAGTTTTACATGGTGATTTAATGCAATCCGATCGTGAAAAAATGATTCGAATGTTTAAGAAAGGAAGTCTTCAATATTTGGTAGCTACTGATATTGCTGCAAGAGGGATTGATGTTAAAGGCTTATCTTTTGTGCTTCATTATGAATTACCAGATGATATCGAAAACTACACTCATAGAAGTGGAAGAACTGGAAGGGCTGGTAATAAAGGAATTTCAATTGCATTTATCGAAAAAAATGAGTTGAAAAGAATATTTAAAATAGAATCTCTTTTAAATATTAAATTTAAACAGATTAAGTAATCCTATTTAACATAATCTAATTAGTATTAAATTTTAAATGAAGTGCCCTTGTAATTCAACTGTAGAATATAAAGATTGTTGTGGATTAGTTCATTTTTCCATAGATAATGCAATGACAGCTGAACAATTGATGCGTTCAAGATATTCTGCTTTTGTTTTAAATGATATGTTATTTTTAAAAGAAAGTCATTCAAAAAATACTGTACACACATTTAATTTTAAAAATACTTCAAAATGGACTCAATCTGTTAATTGGATTAAACTTGAAATAATCTCAACCCAAAATGGATACAAAGAAAGTATTGATGGGTTTGTTGAGTTTAAAGCGTATTTTAGGGAAAATACAATCATTGATTTTATTCATGGACGATCTCGATTTGTGAAAGAAAACAACCATTGGGTTTATTTAGATGAAATTTGATGTTTGTCTTATAATTAATATTATGTTAAATAAGATTAATTATTAAAAAGAGGATTTTAAATCCTCTTTAAAAATTATAATAACTCTATTAAATTAATTAGTCGATTTGAATATCCTGCTTCGTTATCATACCAACCTACTAATTTTATCATATTTCCAATAACACTCGTCAATTCACTATCAAATATTACACTAGAAGAATTTCCGACAATATCTACAGAAACAATTGGGTCTTCGGTATAGGATAAAATATTTTTTAGATATGTTTCAGATGCCTCTTTGAAAGCTTTATTTATTTCTTCAACTGTAGGAGGATTTGTAACAATTAAAGTCAAATCTGTTAAACTACCATCAGGAACAGGAACTCTCATTCCACAACCTCCAAAATGATTCTCTAATTCAGGATAAATTTTAGTTAATGCTTTAGCGGCTCCTGTAGATGTTGGAACAATTGACATTGCTGCAGCACGAGCTCTTCTTAGATCTTTGTGAGGAGAATCATGTAATCTTTGATCTGTTGTATAACTATGTATAGTTGTAATATATGCGCTTTCAATAGTCGTAAGTCGATGAATTACTTCAATCATTG
>JBILUY010000260.1:0-3388 GCA_044370735.1 Crocinitomicaceae bacterium
AGGGTAATTTGAAAGAGATATGTTGGATTAAGATTTTTATTCATTTTTAATAGAATAGAAATGATTAACAAATGTATGGTAATGGCTATATTTTCTTTATAAGTTCCATTTGCCCAAATTAATAGTGAGGGTAAAAATGGAATGAATACTAGTAGTTTTTGATTTCTAACGACAGTGTTGAGTTGTTTAAGTAAAATAAAAAGACTTGTAATTGATAACAATATGATAATGAGTATGTGGTTAAGTATCGACTTACCCAAAACTAGATTTAAAAACAAATGGATTTTAATCATTGTTTTATTGTCGTTCGGAAGTCCATAATCAAAATCTCTTTCCCAAAGTGTAAGTTGCGAAAGAGTAGTTTCGTACTTACTATCATTACCAAGAAGAATGTTTAATATAGAATATGTGTCGCTATTTAATGAACCATCTAGTTTTATTGCTTGATTGTAGTAGATATATAAATCACTCTCTCTTTTTAGTCCAAGTGTTTCAGAAAAATAGTAAAAAATAATGTAACAAATAATTAATTTTGAGATTGTTATAATAGCTGTTGTAGGTTTGTTGAAAATTGATAAGTTGCCCCAATTACTAGATAATAAGTATATTATAGAAATAATTAATAAGCAGGTTTGTAGGTTAACCATATTTTATGTAACAAAATCAGATCAAAGATACTTCATCTAGTAGTTATATAATTATTACAATAGTTAATAATTTTCATTTTAAATTTCGGTTTTTCACATTGCTTATGTGTATTTTTGCAAACGATTTACAATTATCATATGGAAAGTACCTTACAACAAGAAGCAACTGTTGAACAAGCAATAGAACTTGGTTTACGTGCTGATGAATTTGAAATGATTAAGGAGATTTTGGGTAGAACTCCAAACTTCACAGAAACAAGTGTTTATTCAGTAATGTGGTCTGAGCATTGTTCTTATAAAAATTCTATTTATTGGTTAAAACAACTTCCAAAAGATGGACCTCATATGCTAGTGAAAGCAGGTGAAGAAAATGCTGGTTTAGTTGATTTAGGTGATGGAATTGGATGTGCTTTTAAAATAGAATCACACAATCACCCAAGTGCTCTTGAGCCTTATCAAGGTGCAGCAACTGGAGTAGGGGGGATTAATCGTGATATTTTTACGATGGGAGCAAGACCGATTGCACAATTAAATTCTTTACGTTTTGGAGATATCGAAGCAGATAGAACAAAATGGTTGGTAAAAGGTGTAGTTAAAGGTATTGGAGATTACGGAAACTCTTTTGGTATTCCAATCGTTGGTGGTGAGGTTTTCTTTGATAGTTCATACAATCAAAACCCTTTAGTAAACGCATTTTCTGCAGGATTAATCGATACTAAAAAAATTATTTCTGCAAAAGCTAAAGGTCCAGGAAATCCAGTTTATATCGTTGGTTCTGCAACAGGTAAAGACGGAATTGCCGGTGCGGCGTTTGCTTCTAAGGATATTACGGAAGAGTCTGCTCAAGATTTACCATCTGTTCAAGTTGGTGACCCTTTCCAAGAAAAATTGTTACTTGAAGCAACAATGGAATTAGCTGAAACTGATGCTATTGTTGGTATGCAAGATATGGGTGCTGCTGGTATTACTTGTTCTACTTGTGAAATGAGTGCTGGTGGTGGAGTAGGTATGGAAATTCATTTAGATAGAGTTCCTACTCGTCAACAAAATATGTTACCATATGAAATTCTTTTGTCTGAATCTCAAGAGAGAATGCTTGTAGTTGTTCAGAAAGGGAAAGAAGATGTTGTAAAAAGAATTTTTGATAAGTGGGATTTACACGCTGAAGAAATCGGTGTAGTTACTGATACTGGTCGTATTCGCTATTATATGAACGGGGAATTAGTGGGTGATGTACCTGCTGAATCATTAGTTTTAGGCGGTGGAGCTCCTCAATATCAAAGAGAATATAAAGAGCCTGCTTATTACCAAGAATATAAAAAGTTTGATATTAATTCTGTACCACAACCAGAAGATTTAAAAGAAGTTGCTATGTTCTTAATGCAACATCCAAATATTGCTTCAAAACGTTGGGTTTATGAACAATATGATTCAATGGTTGGTACTAAAAATATGGTTACTAATCGTCCTTCTGATGCTGGTGTTGTTAATATTAAGGGAACAAATAAAGCATTAGCAATGACTGTTGATTGTAATTCTAGATATGTTAATGCAGATCCAGAGGTAGGTACAATGATTGCTGTATCTGAAGCGGCTAGAAATATCACATGTGCAGGAGGTAATGCAAGTGCAATTACAAACTGCTTAAATTTTGGTAACCCATATAATCCAGAATCTTATTGGCAATTTGTTGGAGCTATTAAAGGAATGTCAGCAGCTTGTTTAAAATTCGAAACTCCTGTTACAGGTGGTAACGTTTCTTTCTACAATCAATCTGTTATTGCAGGTAAAGAAATTCCAGTATTTCCAACTCCAACTATCGGAATGATTGGTGTTATTGAAAACAAAGAAGATTTAATGACACTTGATTTCAAACAAAAAGGTGATTTGATTTTCTTATTAGGAGATATCGTTGAAGATATTGCTTCTTCTGAATATTTGGCTTCATACCATAAAATTTCAGCTTCTCCAGCTCCTCATTTTGATTTAGAGAAAGAATACGAATTACACCAAGCGGTGAAAGGATTGATCCAAGGTAAATTCATCAATGCAGCACACGATTGTTCTGATGGTGGTTTATTTGTCGCTCTATCTGAAATGGCTTTCCCAAGAGGGTTAGGATTTGATATTGTTTCTGATTCTGAAGTAAGGGAAGATGCTTTCTTATTTGGTGAATCTCAAGGTAGAGTAGTAGTTACTTTACCAGAAGATAAAGAAGAAGACTTTATTGAATATATGGTTGCAACAGGTGTAAATTTCACTTTGTTAGGCCATGTTACAAAAGGTAAATTTGTTGTTGATGAAGAACATTATGGTTTTTGCCATGAGTTAAAAGATGTTTTTGATAACGCTTTAGGACGAAAATTAGAAAATTAATTTTCTTAATATAGTAGTTTAGAGGTCTCTTTTAGAGGCCTCTTTTTTTTACATTACAATTTCTTTTAATAGCAGCAATTCATTTACTAATTCTTGATTGCCTAACGATTGATATGAAGAAATAAGATTGATTAAAATTCGATGAACTATGATGCTATTTCCACATGGTTCAAAATAGGAATTATGTTCTTTTATTTTAATTTGACTTAAAAAAGCTTTTATATCTTCTTCGTACAAAATAGCTCCATTAGAAAATGCATTTATGTAAAATAAAACTCCTGTAGTTGTTTCATTTCCTAATAGTGGATTTACTTTGTTTTCATCTAGATAGGCCAACACAAAATGATTAGGAAGGTTAACTCCAT
>JBILUY010000351.1:0-3386 GCA_044370735.1 Crocinitomicaceae bacterium
GTCAGCGGCTTTCTCCGTACCGTCAGCGGCTTTCTCCGTACCGTCAGCGGCTTTCTCCGTACCGTCAGCGGCTTTCTTCGTACCGTCAGCGGCTTTCTCCGTACCTCCAGCGGCTTTCTCCGGACTTTCAGCGGCTTTCTGCGTACCGCGAGCAGGCGCAGCCGTACCGTAGAAGCGCGCAGCCGTGCCGTAGAAGACCGCTTCAAGGCCATTGAGGCGCATACCGAACAGGTATCGGCTTCGGGCATGCTCCTCCATGCCGTATGGTACCCCATAGGACAGGTATCGGGCCCTGGGTGCCGTTCACATTTGTGGCCATCAATCAACAAAAACCACAACGCCATGGCCATACCCATTCAAAGACTGTTCAACGGCAACGATGACGAGACCCTCGAACGCGCAGGGGTCTTTCACGACCGCCTTGTACCAGAACTGGCCCAGTTCACGGCCCGTTTCCCCTGGCTCGATGCCGTGTGGCTGGCAGCCTTTGAGGCCGACATAGCCGCAGCAGATGCATTCCCCACCGATGAGAGCGTGACCCTCGACATCAAGGTGCTTACAGGCGATGTGCGCAGCGCCATGCAACAGGGCTTTGCAGCCCTCCAGACCCTGGGCGGCTACGCCAAGCTGGCATGGCCCACCGATGCGGAGCGGCAGCGGGTGTTCGGCCAACAGAATTGGAGAAAGGCCTATTCGAGCACCCTCAGACTGAAGGAGTGTCTTGAACTGGCCAACGAAAAGGCCGACAGTGCAGCACTGAAGCCGGGCCTGCTGGCCAAGGGCTACACACAGCTTGAGATAGACCAGCTGACCACCCTGGCCAACGAACTGCATACCAAGAACCGCCTGCAGGAGGCTGCCAAGGCCGGCCGCAAGGTGACCAAACACGACCGCATAGCCCTGCTCAACATCGTATGGCAGCACATGCAGACCATTAACACCTGCGCCAGTGTGGTGTGGATAAACGATGCCGAGCGCATGGAACAGTACCAACTGTACCCCAGCGCGGGCGGTGGTCAGGGCCCCGACCTGACGGTGACCGTATCGGGCCAGGTGACGGCCCTCACCGGTGGCGCACCGCTGGAGGGTGCCAAGGTGCTGGCCATGGAAGAGGGCGGAGGCGCCCCCTTGGCCGACACCCTCACCGATGCCAACGGCAATTACACGCTGAGCATCGAAGTGGACGACCCCATCAGCATCAAGCTAGAGGCCGGTGCCGAGAACTTCGTCACGCAGGGCACCGTGCTGGGCATTGAGCCTGGAGAAAGCTACCCAGGACAGGACTTCGCGCTGCCGGATGCGCCTTGAGCTGAGTAGACCTTATCCCATTCCGAAGAGGCCGCGAAGAGCGGCCTCTTTGTTTTGGGGTAGGGGGGATGAATTTGGTGGGGTTCGGAAAATTGGGTAATGTTGTGGGAGTGACTGAAGCAGACCAAACTACGATGCCTTGGGTGGGCTGGAGCCCACTGTATAATCCGAGCAAGCGAAGGACGTTCGCTCGAGCGCAGCGCACGGCCTCGCTCGGGCGGGAACGGGGTTGTGGGACGAACTGACGTTGTGGGTAATAATTATGAGAGCCACCATCGCAGTTTTGATAATAGTTCTTTTCTTATTTCAGGTGACACCAAAGCCGGACATGACATCTCGACAAATTGACCTAATCAACAACCTTGGACAAATTAGCTTGCTTGTGCCTTCTAACATGGATACCTTTTGCACATGGGTAAATACATCCGATTACGATTGTGGCGACAAGCAACAGTTTCGTTATTCAAACTCCGATTACGATTTATTACTTGAAGCTGCCTACAATTTTTTCGAAGTTCCAGACTCCATGTATCAGTTAACCGTTGCACAGCCTAAATATGACAAGTGCAAGGACTATTTTAAAATTACCATTGATAACGACTTTCTTGAAGACTGGAAGGCGCTGGAACTGATTAACAATCCCAAAACCGAAATTCTCTTTGCCGACTTAGAAGAATTTAATGACCGACAATTTGCTGTCATGGCAGAAAGAGAATCAATGAATGGAATGAACGAAATTAGCTTGATAGCCTTCACGGTTATCGAAGGGCAATTAGTTAGTTTAGGTTATACCTGTTACGCGTCAAACTGTGACGGCTTTATTGACGACATGAAAGAAAGTCTAAGAACAATTAAAATTACTTCCCCCAACACCAACCATGAATAATAGGGGCGCCCGCCCGCGCCAAGCTGTGCGGTGTGCTGGCCAAGCCCCCACTTCGATACGCGTATATGTAGGAGTTAGTGGGCATTAAACAAACGAGCTAGCAAAATGAGATATATTATAACAATACTTGCAGCTATATTAAAATTAAACAGTACTGCACAAGAATATTCTTCAATTATTCCCGATAGTGTTATTAATAATTTTATCAATAAAACAAAGCTGCAAAATTATTTTAACGAAAAGGAACAAGACATTAGAACAATTTGTAAAACAATAGGAGTATGGTCTGACCGAGATATGGAGCAAATTAAACTAGAGGATTCAATACCTTGGTTGGAAAATGATTCTGTATTTATTAGTAGGCAAATTCCATGTATGAATCAATTGGCTCTTTGGGATTTTCATCTGCAAAAAGAGATGAAGTTCTTAGAATACAATTATCAAGATAAGGAATGGATGTGGATATATTCAGTACCAATTTTTAGTAATGATGGCAAAAATTGTATTGTAAAAGTTACAAAGTATTGGCGTTATATCTTTCCTGACTACAAAATATTAGCTTTTTCGAAACAAAACGAAGCTTGGGTATTGGAAAAGGTTCTGTATAATGGTATAGCTGAAGATAATTCTCTGATATTACCAACAAGAGCGATAAATAATTATAATGACTCCATAACATTAGCAATATTTCCGAGATGTGATACATTATACGGTCAGACATATAATTGTTACGACTTAAATGGCTTAAAGCAAGGATATTGGAAACGCCAGGTTAAAAAAGTATTATTAAATTGGTCAAGTTACGGGACACATGGTGATAATCATGGAGAGGAAGCTATATACCTTACTATTAACGAAGGCAACTATAAGGACGATAAAAAAATTGGTGACTGGATATATTATGATTTATCAAATTTGGGGTCTAATTTGAACAAGGAGAAAGACACAGTAAAGATTATTTCATACACCAATGATGGAAACATAGAAGAGAGAAATTTTGAGTTAAACTATCATTTAAAGATTAGTGCTGATTCTTCATTAATTTCAGGACAAATTAATTACAAGCTTGATATCATCAAAATTTCATGTTTAAATGCGAAATGTGTATTTAGAACAAGTAAAGAGATAGAATTACTTAGATTTGATCAAAGTAAATTGGCAGATGAGATATTCGGACTGACGATAGGACTGC
>JBILUY010000342.1:0-3379 GCA_044370735.1 Crocinitomicaceae bacterium
TTCCGATCACACGTCCGACAAAGGCATTGATATCCTCAGAGAGGCGGAGCCACAGGACTACGGGGACATAGATTGTCACTATTATAAAAGATCGCAAAATAAGGTTCACTAACCAGGAATTATTCATGGGAATCATATAAACGATACAAAAAACTCCAACAACCAATATTAATGAGTAAAGAGAAGATCGGTTGAATGGGTTCATATTAAACTTCCATCGCAACACAGAGTACCTCAGGCCATTCAATAACAATCCAACAAAAATCACCATTACCCCAGCACCTATCAGTCCGAATTGTTGAATCATGAAATAACTTCCCACTGTATTGAAAACAATCGCAATTATATTAATTATTGTTTCATATTGATACTTAGGAGAAGTGAATAGAATTGCTCCGTTCACTCCAAATGACATATCAACGTATTTTGCAATAGAAACTAGAACTATCACTTCCCTTACATTAGAATATTCGGAAGGAAGAATGCTGACGACATCATTTACATTCAATATTAGCAAGAGAAACAGAAGGCCTCCTAGAATCATTTGGTTCAATGAACTCTTTGTATAAAGAGCATTTAATTTTTCGATTTTACCATTTTTCCAAGATTCTGAAATCATTGGAAGTAGAATGCTCATCATTGAAACATTCGGTATCGTTATCAATGAAGTTAAGTAATAACCTATTGAAAAATAAGCAGAATAGCCAAGTCCTAAGATTGCACCGACTAATAAAGTGTCAATATTTAAAAGCATCATTGTCCCCATCGCAGTTATCAGTGTCAAAACACTGTAACGAAAAAGCGAAATGCGCATGTCTTTTGCAATACTCATGAACCGTAGGCCATAACCAATATGCCCCATCATATGCAACTGAAATAATTGCAGAACGGCTATGGCTAAGTATTGATATACGAACAGCGAAATAAATTGCGCATAATCAACTGCTCCGAAATAGTACAGGCCGATGCTGCCTGACGTTAACAATCGCAATACAACTTCCCTTAAGAATGAGTTTAATGTTACCGCCCCATTTGCTCTTGCAATATTTGTGAACAATTGAAACAAAGACTCAAACACAAAGAGTAATAACAATAAAATGTAATGGTCTTTAAACATTGAATTATCTTTAGAATATTTTTCAATTATAAAATCATCCATTGCAATGTAAAATGACAAAACGATAATTAACCCAAAGGACAACATTAGAAGCGTAAGAGTGAAGAAATCATGATGCTTGTTGGGTTCATTTTTAAAATACGGAAAAAACTTCATTATTGAACCAGTCATTCCAAGCATAGTGAATTGAATTGTTACACCCATAAGGGAAGTAAATATTCTTGTCAGTCCGAACTCTTCAGGCGTGAAGATTGCAGGGAAAATCAGAATGACATTAATATATCCAATCAATGCACCAACATATGCAAGGAGAGAAGTCCGGATTCCTTTCGAAAGAACTACACCCATAGATCGCGAATGTACAAAGACAAGTAGTATGAATTGTAAGGCGTCTTCTGATGGTTCAATCTCTTTGGTTACCTTCGTGCCTCATCTGGGTTAAAGTGAAAAAAATTCTTCGTTCAGCAGTCTTTCCCATCATTACAGGCCTTGGACTAGAGAGACTTCTATGGCCTTCAAAGCCGGGTACTGTAGTTCTTATGTATCATGGAGTATGTGCCCCAGGATCGAATTCAATCAATGGTCGACATATAGCCCAGGATATTTTTGAAGAGCATGTCCAATATCTTAGAAGGTACTACAATTTCGTTTCTTTGAATGATGTTTTCACACAGGCCACCACTTTTTCAAATGGAAGGAACATATGCGTTACTTTTGACGATGGATTTGAGAATAATCTTCTGTACGCTAAACCTGTCTTGGAAAAATATCAAATCCCTGCCACCATTTTTGTTACATCACTGAGCTGCACAAACGAGATAAATGTGCTTTGGAACGATCTAATTGACTCACTTTCAAATTGCACTCAAAGTATAATCGTTGAGGGAACGCATTTCGTGAATTCAAAAAATAGGTTCATTGATATCTCAAATGGGAGTTCAATTAATGATGTATATGAAAAACGAAGCAGGATTGAGAGGGATTTAGTTTTCCGACATTTATTGAATGAGTACAAGGGTGTCCTATGTGAATACAGGGAGGATCACTGGAAGTTATTGAATCAAACCCAGTTAATAGAATTAACCAAGGGATCGTTAATTGATGTTCAATCACACACACATGGACACTATCATCTTGACAGCCTGACTGAAGCTGATATATTTGATGAGTTAGATAAGTCAAAACGTATTTTGGAAGAAACTTTGAACAAGACAATTGATACTGTAGCTTTTCCTTATGGAGGGTATAATCAGACAGTTAAAAGGATTTGCCGCGAAGTCGGATATACGAAGCTTGTCGCGGTGGATTATCGGTTGGATGAGGATTTTGAAGATGACTCTATTATAAACAGGTTTGGAGTAAGCGGAACTACAACTGTCGAGTCGAATAAAATTCACTTTTGGAAGGAGTTCAATTCAAAACAAGTGAAATGGAAGGCGGTACATTAGAGCTCGTGCGTTTCAGTGCAGTCCATTATAATGCGTTTGTACGGCTTTATAACAAATCGTTTCGAACGCCTATTTCATTAGAAAGTGTTCGTAGGAAGTATGATACTGAATATTCAGGTGTGTCTCATGTTGGATTCGCAGCACTGCAAGAAAGCAGAATGGTAGCGTACTATGGTGTCATCCCAACGTGGGTAGTGATCAACGGGAATCGGATTCTTGCATGCCAATCAGCTGACACTATGACTGATCCTGAGTTTAAAGGTATGGGTTTGTTTCCTAAACTGGCTGAATTAACTTATAGTTTAGCCATGGATATTGGTATTCGATTTGTATTTGGATGGCCAAATAAGTACTCATATCCTGTCTTTAAGAATAAATTGGGCTGGAATGAGATAGCGAAAATGCTGGATTACTCGAAGAGTATTAAAACTTTTCCTCTATCTAAATTGGCTTTCAAATTGAGAATTCGAAAATTGTATAATTTTATATTTAAAATATTATTAAATAATGGTGATTTACTTATAAATGAATTCGAAAATAATTCAACGACTGTAGAATATATTCATTACAAAATGAGGAATGGAGCGTTTGTTTACAGGCATGGT
Organism: Crocinitomicaceae bacterium; assembly: GCA_044370735.1. Taxonomy (GTDB): domain Bacteria; phylum Bacteroidota; class Bacteroidia; order Flavobacteriales_D; family Crocinitomicaceae; genus CANHVK01. Next base: position 3,171 of record JBILUY010000342.1, read on the forward strand.
AATGCCTTTTGTATGTTGTCTGTGGATTATCGGCTTAAGATAGGTGCAATAAATTATCAAAATAGAGATGACTTAGATAAATTGCTTAAATCATTGTCCCTAATTTGTGGATTAATCGGTATTCAAGAAATTGTATACTCTACTAATTCCTTCGACAATCATGAGAGAGACGCATTGAGGGCGAGCGGGTTCATTGCATCAGAAGGGTT
>JBILUY010000323.1:0-3379 GCA_044370735.1 Crocinitomicaceae bacterium
AAAAGCGGTGTGCAAACTCTGACAGGGACATGGCTTGGTAGGGCATGGTGATCCTCTCCGGGGATCATGCCGTTAGCCAACCCGCCTGAGTGCAACCGTGCCTGCACGTTTTGAGGACCCACGCTTGGCTAATAATAATGTGCTCGGCGGCGATGGCCTTGATCTTTACGTCGACTCAGATCGGCGCGTACCCGTCCAACGCTACGACTTCGACCCCGATATTGCGCACGTCAAGGCGGTTGGCGTCTGCGATAGCTGGCGTCGCCGCCGATGTGGCGTCGTCGATGACGGTGACGTGATAGCCGTAGCTCACAGCATCAAAGACGGTGGCGCGGATGCAGTTCGGCCACTGGGTGCCGCAGATGGCGACATGGTCGATACTCAGGCGACGCAACATAAAATCCAACTCGGTAGCCATAAATGCGCTGAATCGGTTCTTGACCAGGCGGTACTCGCCAGACACCGGGGCCAGGGCATCAACGATGGCGCAACCGGGCGTCCCGGGCACCACCATGCGCTTGCCCGCGAGGAAACTGGGCAGGCGGGTGATCTCGACGTCGCTGCCATCGGCGCGGTACTCGCGGACGATATGGAAGACAGGCCGGCCGCGAGAACGGAAACGGGCCAGAGTTTCGGATACTCTTGGTAAGGTCTCCCAAGCCCCGGCGACGCAAAAGGGGGCACCTGGCAGCACCGCGTCGTTCTGCATGTCGATGATCAGCAGTGCGTCAGTCATGGCGGGAGGCTCACCCTTCGCCTATCCTGTCAAGCGGCTCGCTCGACTTACACCCTACGTCGCCCCCCTCCTAAGCCGGTACACCGCCGCCAAAATCTCCGCCACCGGCTTGAACCACTTGGCATTGTTCGGATATCCGACCTCGACCTCGCGGGCCAGGGCGTGGGCCAGGGTCACGTTCTCGATCATCGGGATGCCGTGCTCGGCGGAGATGGCCTTGATCTTCTGGGCCACCTCGTCGTAGGCTTTGGCTAACACGACCGGCGAGGCCATCTCTTTCTGGTCGTATTTGAGCGCGACGGCCACGTGGGTCGGGTTGGCGATGATTTTTGAGAACATCCATAGCATTTGATGTTCACAATCCACTGATTCCAACTGGCCCCGAGGAGAACCCTCGTCAGAAGTCCTTGCGTGGATCCTTCGCAGGCGCTCCAGACTTTCCGGTCCGTTCGAGCGGCGGCGGGTTCCACACGAAGCGGCCTTGACGATCGATGTAGGAGATGGTCCGCTCCGCGCGTCGGAACACCCAGGAGGCTGGTGGGCCAGCGGGGTGACGCTCAGGGAATCCGTTTAGAGTGGCGATGCCGACTGGTGGCAAACCGACGACCTTGCCGGTTCGGTCGACCGCTGCGACGCGACAGTCTGCATCCATCACCCAGGCTCGGCCCCCCCCAAAGGCCCCGCCAAGGCTCCCTTTGGGCAGACGGAAGGCGAAGGCGCCATTGCGATCAATATAACCGGCTCCGTCGACTGATTCCACGAATGCGAGGCCTTCCGAGAAAGCGGTAACCCGCGTGAAGCTGGCCGGGATGGCGACGGCGCCCTTGGTATCGAGGAATCCCCACCGGCCTTTGAGTACGAACGCCAGCATCCCGTCTGAGCAGATGAGGGATCCGAACTCGGCCCCTTTCGGCATGGGCCAGGCAGGCTTCCCGTCTTGTCGGATGACGCCCCAGCGGGAGCCCTCCTTGACCATGGCCAAACCGTCATGGAACGATCCCGCTCCATCAAAGCGTCGAGGAATCACCTCGCTGCCGGTACGGTCGACATATCCCTGCTTCTTACCGGCACTGCCGATTACGGCCAATCCGTCGCTGAACCGGCCCAATTCTTGTGTCGGCCCAGATCCGATAGTGGCACCCGTCCTGTCGATGATGACGCTATTGCTGCCGTCGGTCGAAACGACGGCGACCCCGGAGGAGAATGCTTGGCGGACGCACATGAATTGGGGTCGGATCACCCAGGTGCCCTTTCGATCGATGAATCCATATCGTCCACCATCGGATACGCCGGCCAGACCATCGCTGAAGGTGCCAGTGCGACCGAACGAATCGTAGTCCGTGCCTGGGAAGCGCAGGGGGATGGCGATCTTCCCGGTCGCTGCTTCGAGGAAGCCCAGTTTACCCTCGGTGACCACGGTCACCAGGTCGTCGACCGGCCACCCTATCTGCTCGTAGCTTGACTCGCCCAACTGCCTGCCCTGGTAGTCCACCAAGCGGTAGCGAACCGCCCCATCAGCCCTGAACATATCTCCCATCCGATAAGGCCTATCAGGGAGCGTGGCCGGTAGGATGACCTTGCCCTGCATGTCCATGAGGCCGTACCGGGGGCGGGATCCATCCGTGTCCGACGTCACGGTATAGACGATGCCGGCTGGTGCTGCCTCGTCATCTGGAGGCATGATGATTCCGCTGACCTCTGGCGGGGTGCGGATGGTGAATGAGGGATCCATCAGCGCTGATCGTCCTGCACCGGCGATGTGGGCCAGTCCGTGATGGAAGCCCCAACTCGCATCGAATCCATCAGGCAAGGGACGGAATCCCCCATCACGTGCGAAGTACCCGCAGGAACGGGTGTCCTTGATGAGTGGGCGCCTCGGTTGCACGATCTGGACCGATCCGTCCGGCGAGGATTTCAATCCAACATCCTCTCCCCTATCCAAATATGCCAAGGCGAAGCCGCATGCGTAGGGACCCACCGAGAAGATGCGTTGACCCGCCGGGGCCTTGAGACTGCACACCTCAGCGCCGGTACGGTCGATCACCATCCACTGGGTGAGCATACCCTGCGCGTCGATCTCCTTGGCGACGATCGCCAACCCGTCCGAGAAGGTCGTGGCATACGTGAAGCTGTGGGGGATGACCACGGCGCCATCGCGATTGACGAACCCCCATTTCCCTTTCTGGCACACCGCCCACAGGCCCTCGCCGAATTGCTCCTGGGCGGCGCTGAAGGTGGGTGGGATGCCCTTCCGGGTGCGCAGATCGAGACTGCCGAATAGCCGTGGTGCCGGGTTCACACCGGCCGGCGCCTGGGGATCGCGGATGCTGATCACCAGCAGGCCGTCGGTCTGGGTACGCGCATTATGGAACATCATGGACGCATCGCCCAGTGGCCTGCCTGCCGAGTCCATCCATTGATCGAGGTTTTTCTTTGTCCTCGCGCACACCAAGCCATTGGGGAGTATATCGGCGTACTGGAACTGTGGTGCGACGACCATCCCCCCGTTGCGATCTATGATACCGAAGCTGCCGTCGATATTGACGATGGCAAGATCCTCGACGAAGTCCTTCACGGACCTGAAACGAGGGGCGATGACCACTGTGCCGCTGGCGTCGATGAAGCCCCACCTGCCGTCAATGC
>JBILUY010000068.1:0-12277 GCA_044370735.1 Crocinitomicaceae bacterium
AAAATTCTACTCTAAAAATCATTGATTTGACTACTACTATTTTTAAACAGACAAATTTAGATCCCAATACCTTACAAGAAGAATATTGGAATGTTTCTAATCCATATAAAATACTGCTTGCAAATACAGGAACAGGTAAAACATTTGCGTTTTTAGTTCAGCTAGAATCGATTTTACAAACTATTAATCAGGGTGATAAATCTCTAATTTTATGCCCCTCAAGAGAATTAGCACAACAAGTATCATCATCATTATCTCAATTGAGAACAGGAAGAAAAAGTGTGACTTGTTATGGTGGACATAAGTTTCAATTTGAAGCACAACAGCTAGCCGAAAATCCAACTATTATTATTGGCACCCCGGGAAGGATCGCTGATCATTTTCAACGTGGAACGATTTCAATGGATACTATATCACATTTAATTATAGATGAATATGACAAAACTTTAGAATTAGGCTTTCAAAGAGAAATTGATTTCATTACTGAAAGATGTAAAAAGTTTACAAGTATACAATTGGTTTCTGCAACTAAAATTGAAAGTTTTCCGAAAGTATTCAACGATTATCAATTTGTTGAATGTAATCATTTACAAGAAAATAAACCAAAGTACACTTTATGTTCTCTACAAGCCGAAGGGAATGATAAACTAGTAACCTTAGTGAAATATATTTCAAATGTAACATATAAAAATGCACTAATATTTTGCTCTCACAGGGAAGCCGCAGACCGGATTGAGCAACACTTGAAGGAATTTGGCAAAAAAACAGCTATTTATCACGGAGGATTAGAGCAAAGAGATCGAGAGCATGCCCTATTTTTATTTAAAAGCGGATGTACAGATACTTTAATCTGTACAGACCTAGCTTCAAGAGGACTTGATATTCCTGAACTTGATTTGGTAATACATTATCAATTTCCGCATTCAAAAGAAGATTTTATTCATAGAAATGGAAGAACTGCAAGAATGAAAGCAAATGGAGATGTTGTATTGATTCATTCTGAAAGCGAACCCCTACCCGATTATTGTTCTGAATTTGAAATTACACCTAAAATCGGTTTTGAAGATTTTAGAGATTTTGCTTCATCTAAAAAAATGGCAGTTTATCTTTCAGCAGGAAGAAAAGATAAAATTAGGAAAATTGATATCGTAGGATTTTTCACCAAAGATGTGGGGATAAAGAATGAGAACATTGGAATAATAGAAGTGTATGATAAACATTCGTTAGTATCTATTTCTGAAAATGAAAAAAAGAAAATTCAATCTCTTTTTCCAAAAATCAAAATAAAAAAACAAAGCGTTAAAATTTCTTTTTTTCGATAATTTAAGTTCTTAACTTTAAATTTTATTCCACACATATGATTCATTTAGGACAATTTAATACACTCACACTTTTAAGAATTACTCCTCCCGGAGCTTATTTAGGCGATGAAGAAGATAATGTTGTTTTGTTACCTACAAAATACATCCCAGAAAACGCAGAAATAGGCGATTCTATCAATGTCTTTGTTTATTTAGATTCTGAAGACCGAATTATTTCCACAACCAAAAAACCCTATTTAGAACTCCACGGATTTGCTGCTTTGAAAGTAAATCAAGTAAGTCATTTTGGAGCATTTTTGGATTGGGGTATAGAAAAAGACTTGTTAGTTCCATTTAAGGAGCAAAAACAAAAAATGGAAGAAGGTAAACGATATATTGTTCATTTATACTTAGATGAAGCTACGCAACGATTGGTTGCATCTTCCAAAATCAGAAAATATTTAGAATTTGAACATATCCTAGTTGAAGAAAATGAAGAAGTAGATTTATTGATTGCAGATTCCACTGAATTAGGAAGAAATGTTATAGTAAATGATACCTATAGTGGATTAATCTTTAAGAGTGATATATCTAGAATGGTAAAATTTGGTGAACGATGTAAAGGATATGTCAAAACGATTCGTCCAGATGGAAAAATAGATATTACATTAGATAAAATAGGATTTGTTAAAATGGAAAGTAATTGTGAAAGATTACTTGAAATCCTAAAAGAAAACAACGGTATTTTATATTTAACAGATAAGTCCGATCCAGATGCAATCAGAGAAGAGATTGGAATGTCTAAAAAAACATTTAAAAATGCTGTTGGAATGCTTTATAAGCAACGTTTAATTACCCTTGCAAACAATCATATAAAACTTGTATAAATGAAAGTTGGAATTTTATTATCTGGATGCGGCGTCTACGATGGTTCTGAAATTCAAGAAACAATTTCAGCCATGTTAGCGTTGGAAGAATCAGGAGTTGAGTATATTGGTATTTCAATTAACAAAAATCAACATCACGTTATTAATCATATTGACGGATCTGAACAACACGAAACAAGAAATATGTTAGTTGAATCAGCTCGAATAATGAGAGGAAATGTAGTCGATATAAGTACGATTACACCAGCAGATATTGACGGATTGGTTATTCCTGGTGGATTTGGTAACGCCAAAAATTTATCCAATTGGGCTTTTAATGGTCCTGATGGTGAAATTCTACCTGAAGTGAAACTTTTATTAGTTAACCTCATAAATATTGGAAAACCAATTGCTGCATTATGTGTAAGTCCAATATTACTTTCATTAGCATTAAAAGATTCTAAAGAAGGTCCTACCCTTACTTTAGGCTCATCTTCAGAAAATTCTCCATACGATATTAATTCATTTCATCAGGGAATAGAAAAAATCGGAAGTAAATCGATTGAAAAAGGAATCAAGGAAATTTCTGTTGACGAAAAAAACAGAATAATCTGTGCTCCATGCTATATGCAAGATACTTCCTTACTAGAAGTAAGAAAAAATGCGCGATTAGCCATTGAAAAATTAATTACGTTTATTGACTAATATCATTGTTTAATAAGTTTTCAACAGATTTTTAGCTATAATCAATGTAATTGTTTGAAAATCGATAAAAAAAAATTGAGGATTAAATATAAATCGTGTAATTTTGCACCCTAAATCAAAGCGAAAGCTATAAAATAAAGTACGTATGAACGAATTTGGTAAACGCGGAAAACATGCCAATTTGAACGATTCTATAGGTTTAACAAACTTAGGAAACGTGTTTTGGAACTTAACTCCTGCTGAATTAGTAGAAGACACAATCATCAATGGACAAGGTGTATTAACTGACACAGGTGCAATTGCGATTGAAACTGGTGAATTTACAGGTAGATCTCCAAAAGATCGTTTCGTAGTATTTGATGAAAAAACTGAAAACTCAGTATGGTGGGGGGATGTAAACATCAAATTTTCACCAGAGAAATTTGACTCTCTTTACAACAGAATGAAAGCTTATCTTACTGAAAAAGATGCTTATGTAAGAGATGCTTATGCTTGTGCTGATGAAGCTCACCGTTTAAACATTCGTGTTGTAGCTGAGTTCCCATGGTCAAACATGTTCTGTTACAATATGTTCTTAAGACCAACTGAAGCTGAAATCGAAGATTTCCAAGCTGAATGGCATATTGTATGTGCTCCTGGTTTCAAAGCAGACCCTGCTATTGATGGAACTCGTCAACACAACTTTGCTATCTTAAACTTCACTAAGAAAATGATTCTTATTGGTGGTACAGGTTATACTGGAGAAATGAAAAAAGGAATTTTCTCTGTATTAAACTATTTATTACCACATGAGAAAAATGTTTTATCAATGCACTGTTCTGCTAACATCGGAAAAGATGGTGACACTGCAATTTTCTTTGGTTTATCTGGAACTGGTAAAACTACTTTATCTTCAGATCCAAACAGAAGATTAATTGGTGACGATGAGCATGGTTGGTCTGACAATACTGTTTTCAACTTCGAAGGAGGATGTTACGCAAAAACTATTGATTTATCAAGAGAGAAAGAGCCTCAAATTTTTGACGCAATTAAATTTGGAGCTATTTTAGAAAATATTGGTTTCGTAGATAATAGTTCTACTCCAGATTACACAGATGGATCAATTACTGAAAACACTCGTGTATCATACCCAATTCATTACATTGACAATATCGTTGCTCCTTCAATTGGTTCAACTCCTAAAAATATTTTCTTTTTAACAGCAGATGCTTTTGGTGTATTGCCTCCAATCTCTCGCTTAACGAAAGAACAAGCTATGTACCACTTCATGTCTGGATATACTGCAAAAGTTGCTGGAACTGAAATGGGAATTACAGAGCCTACTACTACTTTCTCTGCTTGTTTTGGTAAAGCATTTTTACCTCTACACCCTGCTAAATATGCAAAATTATTAGGTGAGAAATTAGAAGGTACTGATATCAAAGTTTGGTTAATTAATACAGGATGGACTGGTGGTTCATATGGTGTTGGAAGCAGAATGAAATTATCTTACACTAGAGCTATGATTACTGCAGCTTTAGAAGGAAAATTAAATGATGTTGCTTTTGATACATTACCTGTTTTTGATTTAGCAATCCCAACTTCTTGTGAAGGTGTTCCTTCTGAGATTTTAAATCCAAGAGCTACTTGGGCTGACAAAGCTGCTTATGATGAAACTGCTAATAACTTAGCTGGTCAATTCGTTAAAAACTTTGAGCAATACGCTTCTGAAACTTCAGCTGACATTTTAGCTGCAGCTCCAAAAGTGAAACAAACAGTATAATTTAAATTAATTATATAATAGAAAAGGGTGGAAATTTCCACCCTTTTTGCTTTTATGTAAAATCTAACAAATTAATCAGCAAATAAAGCCTTTAATTCCGTAGCATCTTTTGGATTCATTTTACCTGCCAAAATCAAACTTAGTTGTCTTCTTCTTAAAGCACCATCATACCTAAGCTTCTCTTCTTCTGTTTCAGGTATTAATTCAGGAACTTGTATTGGTCCTCCCAATTGATCTACTGCAACAAAAGTATAAATTGCTTCATTACATTTCCTTCTTGCTCCTGAAACTTGATCTTCAATAAATACATCCACAAAAATTTCCATAGAAGAGCTAAAGGCACGTGATACCTTTCCCTCCAAAGTTACTATTGCAGACGATGGTATTGGTTCCTGAAAAGACACGTTATTTACTGAAGCTGTAACAACTACCCTTCTACAATGTCTTTGAGCCGAAATACTTGCTACTATATCCATCCAAGCTAATAATTGACCACCAAATAAATTACCTAGTGGATTTGTATCATTTGGTAGCACAATATGCGTTGTAACAGCCAGTGTTTCTGAAGCTAATTTTGCTTTCATATAATCAATTTTAAATTCTATTTAATCATTCTCTATAGAACTTGAAGTTAAGAATAAAACCTAAACTTCATTCAATTTTTATTACTTTTGCAAACACTATTTTCGTTTTATGACAAGACAAGAACTAATTCAACAAATCAAAGAAAAACGCTCATTCTTATGCGTGGGTTTAGACACAGACATAAGTAAAATACCAGCACATTTATTAGATACTGAAGATCCAATATTTGAATTCAATAAAGCGATTATAGATGCTACAAAAGACTTTTGTGTTGCTTATAAACCTAATATTGCCTTCTATGAATGTTTAGGAATAAATGGTTGGAGATCTCTTGAAAAAACATTGGAATACATACCTAAAAACATTTTCACTATCGCTGATGCAAAAAGAGGTGATATAGGTAATACTTCAACCTATTATGCTAAAACCTTTTTTGAATATCTAAACTGTGACTCTGTGACGATTGCACCTTATATGGGGGAAGATAGTGTCACTCCTTTTTTAGAATTTAAGAATAAATGGGCAATTGTGTTAGCTCTAACTTCAAACAAAGGCGCTTTAGATTTTCAAATGACTGTAAATTCGGAAGGGAAAGAGCTTTTTAAAACCGTTTTAGAAAAAACATCAAATTGGGGAACTCCAGAAAATTTAATGTATGTTGTAGGAGCAACGAGAGCTGAACAAATTGGTGAAGTTCGTAAAGTAGTACCAGAACATTTCTTTTTAGTTCCAGGCGTTGGTGCACAAGGAGGAAGTCTTGAAGACGTAACTAATTACGGATGGAATGATGACTGTGGTCTATTAGTAAATTCATCAAGAGCCATCATTTACGCATCAAATGGTTTAGATTTCGAAATTAAAGCGAAAGAAGAAGCAAAAAAAATACAACAAGAAATGGAGAATATTTTAATTTCGAAGAAATTCATTTAAAAACTAAATCATATTTAACAAAAAAACCGACAATTTTCATTGTCGGTTTTTTTATTATCATAAAATGTGATTAAGCGTTCACATTCATATTATCAAGAACATCCATTACTGATTTTACAGCTTTAGCTGACTCATCTAATAATGCTTTTTCATCTTCATTTAATTGTAATTCGATAATTTTTTCGATACCGTTTTTACCTAATACAACTGGAACACCTAAATAGATATCTTTCAATCCGTACTCTCCTTGTAACCAAGCACAAACTGGGAAGATACGTTTTTGATCTCTAATTACAGCTTCAACCATTTGAGCAGCAGCAGCACCTGGAGCATACCAAGCAGATGTACCTAATAATTTAACGATTTCACCTCCACCAAACTTAGTTCTTTCGATGATTTCGTTTAATTTTTCAGCATCAATTAATTCTGTTACAGGAATACCAGAAACAGTAGTATAACGAGGAAGTGGAACCATTGTATCTCCATGACCACCCATTAATACAGCTTGAATATCTTTTGGAGAAACGTTTAATTCTTCAGCCAAGAAAGCTCTATATCGTGCAGTATCCAAAATACCAGCCATACCAAATACTTTACTAGAATCAACTTTAGCATTCAAGTAAGCGCAATAAGTCATTACATCTAATGGATTAGAAACAATAATCAAAATCGCATTTGGAGAATGTTTGATAATGTTATCAGTAACTGTTTTAACGATACCAGCATTAGTAGCGATAAGGTCATCACGAGACATTCCAGGTTTTCTTGGTAATCCAGAAGTAATAACTACTACATCTGAATTTGCAGTTTTAGAATAATCATTCGTAGAACCTGTAGTTCTTGAATCATATAAATTAATAGGTGCTTTTTGCCAAATATCTAATGCTTTTCCTTCAGCAAAACCTTCTTTAATATCTAACAAAACGATTTCGTTAGCAATCTCTCTTTGTGCTAAAACATCTGCGCAAGTTGCACCAACATTTCCAGCACCAACAACAGTTACTTTCATATTAAACTTTAATTAAATTCAGATTTATATAGCAAATTTATAACAAAAGGAACAAATGACTTAACATTTCATCACTTATTTTATTGTGATATGTAAAAAAAAATATATTTTTAAGCAACTAAACAAAATAACCGCCGTCTATCAAATAAGAAACGTGGAAAAAAGAGAGCAGCTGGATGAAATAATAAATAAATGTCTTCGCAAGGATCGACTTGCGCAAGAGATGTTGTTTAAACTTTATTATGGTAAAATGATGACTTTATGTCTTCGTTATACTAATGATAGAGATACAGCTCAAGAGATTCTACAAGATGGTTTTATTAAGGTTTTTGACAAACTTAACACATTTGAATCTAATGGATCGTTTGAAGGATGGATTAGAAGGATAATGACAAATACCGCTTTAGATGCGTTAAGAAAAACAAAACGACTAAATTGGGTAGAGGAAAATGAAAACAATACGAAAGAGGATTTCAATGATCCAATGGAAAGTGTTGAGTTCGAAAATGAATTTGAAATAAAAGCAAATGTAGCTATGGAAGCAATACAACAGCTTTCTCCAGCTTATAAAACAGTGTTTAACCTATATGTGTTTGAAAATTATTCACATAAAGAAATAGCAGATGCTTTAGGGATTTCAGAGGGAACATCTAAATCCAACTTAGCAAAAGCAAAAATGAATTTACAAAAAATTATTACAAAAAATATTGCTAAAACAATTCAATGAGTAAGCAAATAGAAGACATATTTAAAAATAGTTTAGAACATTATGAAGAGTCTTATGATCCTTCTGCGTGGGATGCTTTGCAAGCAAGATTAGATTCTAAATCAGAACCTAATCAAAAAACTAAAAAAACAAATTGGAAAACATTTTCAATAGTTGCCGTTGGTTTGACTATTGGTGGATACTATTTTTTCAAAAGTTCAGAAGAAAAGCCTGTACAAAAAGTTGAAGAAAAAGAAACTTTGAAAACTGCTCAAGAAACAAAATCTGAAAATAAAGAAATTAAAATAACAACTCCTACTAAAAATAACCCAACTAGAAAGTTCAAATCTACTGAAGTTGTCAACTTGAATCCTCAAAAAACAATTGAAAAAACAATTGAAATCACTCCTACTACAGAGGATAAGCACGATACTCAAGTATCTAACAAAAGCTTTGAAATGTCAAGTAGAGAAGTTTATTGTCAAGGGGAAAAAGCAACATTTAAAAATGAAAATGACTTTACTGTATATTTAATACATCAATCAGGAAAGTACCATACAATAAAAAAGAATGATAAATTAACTTTAGAATTAATTGACTCAGGTGACTATTATTGGAGTTTTGAAAACAATTTAAATACGGTAAACAAAATGCACGCTTTTGAAGTGATTGTTTCTCCAAACTTAAACTTCACATTACCGAACGATTTTGATTTTTCAGATGGACTTCCTAAGATCCAATTAGCATCAAATAGTAAGGGAAATAATAAATGGTATTTAAATGGAAAGCCTATTGCGCAAGGAAAGGAAGTTGACATTAACATTTTCTCAAAAGGATCCTATGAAATCAAATTAATTAATGAATTTAATGGTTGTCAATCAGAACTTTCTAAAAACTTCAACTCCTCTGAAAATTATAATTTGCTTAGTGTAACAGGAATTGACCCAAATCATAGCGACCCTAAAAGAAACTCGTTTATTCCTTATGCTTTAACAATTAGAAAAGTAAATTTTAGAATGTTCATCATTTCTCAATCTACAGGTGAGATTATTTTTGAAACAAACGATGTAGATCGACCATGGAAAGGACAAAATCAAAAAACAAATGAATTGGTTCCAGAAAACTCTGAATATATCTGGAAAGTCATAATTAACGATCCTGAAAAAGGAGAGAAATCAGAGTACAAAGGACGTGTAACTAGAATCTAATGCTATTCTACAAACGATTTATTCCTTTTTTTGTATTACAACTCTTTTATTTTAATTTATCATTTTCACAAGAGTTCAAAATAATACAAAAAGAAAAAAATTCAATAATCATTGAATTTACCTTAGATACAAATTTTATAAAAAAATCAACATTGAATCAAGACAGTATAGATTTTAGAAAATTCTATTACTGTACAAACATCAAGAACAAACCATTCCTTCCCATTTTTCATTATACATTTCAACTAGAAAATTCTTCAGTTTCTTATAAAATAGAAAATGAAACTAAAACAATTATTCCAATAAAATCCATCACATATTGTATAAATAACAAAAAGAGAAATGATTCTTTAGATTATTTTAGTCAAACAAATGCTGAAGTGATTCAACTTTCAGATGTATATTCATACAAAGGATTTTTAGGACAAAACTTACGAATACTTCCAATAATTTATGACACTGTCGAAAATAAACTAATTTGTTTATCAAAAATTAGACTTCGGATTTATCAAAATGAAGATTTACATTTTTTTACTTCAAACAAAACTTTAACAAATTCATATACACTTAACAAGTCAAATTACTTTGATTTTAGACAAAATACTTCAAATAGAAATAAATCAATTTCTAACGATAAAGTGGAAATCCTTGTTATCTGTCAAGATTCTAATCTATCTAATGCAACTAAACTTGCTAGTTGGAAAAATCAAAAAGGATTAAAAACTTCAATTATAAATTTGAAAAATGTAAAAGAAATTACAAAAATAAAATCTCTAATAGATTCTTCCGTAGTTGCAACCCCTTCTTTTGAATATATTATCTTATTAGGAAATCACGACGAAATCCCCGCTTTTAATTATGGACTTATTGACGGTGACAATTATTATAGCGATAGCTATTATGGACAATTGACGAATGATTTATATCCTGAGTTATATGTAGGAAGAATTACTGGTACAAAAAATGAAATCGAAAATATTATTAATAAATCTATTTATTACGAAAAAGACAATTTTGAAGGTGATTGGATGTTAAATTCAGCCGGAATTGGATCAAATGAAGGCCTTGGAGAGGGCGATCAAGGAGAAGCAGACTGGCAACATTTACGAAATATTAGATCAAAATTATCAACTTTTGGGTTTAAAAATATTTATGAATTTTATGATGGGGATCATGGTATTTTAGATAAAACAGGTGCCCCAGATAAGAATGAAATTTTAAGTGTGATAAACGAAGGTGCTTCTTTATTAAACTATACTGGACACGGAGACAATAATTTATTTTTGACTAGTCAATTATCCTCTAATGATCTTGAAACCAAGTTAACAAATTCAAATAAAAATCCATTTGTAATTTCAGTGGCTTGTAATAATGGTAAATTCACTTCAGAAACAGGATGCATTGCTGAAACTTTTTTAAATGGAAATTATAATTATGTTAATTCAGGAGCAATCGGTTTCTGTGGTTCTTCAATCTTAATGGATTGGGCTCCACCAATGTTAACTCAAGACGAAGTTATTAATTCAATAATTTCAAGTGATAGTGCCAAAATTCGATTTTCAATAGGTGAATTATTTTATTCAAGTCAAGCGAAAATGTTAGATAAATATGGTACTTCAGGAAATGGTGTCATGCAAACCTGGATTTTGTTCGGAGATCCTAGCCTAGATTTAAAAACAAAATTACCACAACCTCTAACCTTTTCATTTGAAGTCTTTCCAAATGAAAAAAAACTATTGGTTAATTCTGATCAAAACAATGTTTTACTTGGTGTTTCTTCATTAAACCAATATGTTTCAAGTTTAATGTTAAAAAAAGGCTTAAATGAAATCTTTTTAGATAGTTTGACAGATAATTTTGTCTATACATTCACAAAACCTAATTATATAACAAAACAAGTAGAATCTAAAACAAACTCGTTAACAGGTTTAAATAAAAATGATGAACTTTTCATTTTTCCAAACCCCGTTAACACTAATGAAATATCAGAAATTAAAATTGCAACTAATATTAAAGTAACAAAATATAATTTACTTGATCTTTATGGAAAAATAATCATAAATAAAGAAGTAAATACTAATTCTGATAACATTATTAAACTTCCAAGTATGTTACCTAAAGGAGTTTATTTTATTCAAATATTTGACAATAACAACAACATTACAACAAAAAAAATAGAACTTATATAAATCAAAAAAGCCGTGCTAAATAACACGGCTTTTTTTCTAATATTAAAAGATTTATTCTTTTGATTTTGCTTTCGCTTTTCCAGATCCAGAAACAACTACAGTTAATTTATCTCCTGCTTCTTCTAAATCTAATTTAATCGAATCGCCTTCTTTTAAATTTGATTTGATAATTTCTTCAGCTAATGGATCTTCAATGAATTTTTGAATAGCTCTTTTCAATGGACGAGCTCCATATTTTTCGTCGTATCCTTTTTCACAAATAAAGTCTTTTGCTTTATCTGTTAATTCAACTTGATATCCTAAAGAATTAATTCTGCTGTATAATTTAATCAATTCCAAATCAATGATTTTATGAATATCTTCTCTTGAAAGAGATTTAAACATAATCATATCATCAATTCTGTTTAAGAATTCAGGTGAGAAAGCTTTTCTTAAAGCATTTTGAATTACTACTTTACTGTTCTCCTCTTTTTGTTCGCTTTGAGATTTAGTTCCAAAACCAACTCCTGTTCCAAAATCTGCTAATTGACGAGCACCAATGTTTGATGTCATAATTAAGATTGTGTTTTTGAAATCGATTTTTCTACCTAAACCATCAGTCATATGTCCATCATCTAATACTTGTAACAACAAGTTAAATACATCTGGATGTGCTTTTTCAATTTCATCTAATAAAATGATTGAATATGGTTTACGACGAACTTTTTCAGTTAATTGACCACCTTCTTCATATCCAACATATCCTGGAGGCGCTCCAACCAAACGAGAGATTGAAAACTTCTCCATATATTCAGACATATCGATACGAATTAACGATTCTTCAGAGTCAAATAAATATTTAGCTAACACTTTTGCTAACTGAGTTTTACCAACACCTGTTGGGCCTAAAAAGAAGAAAGAACCAATTGGTTTGTTTGGATCTTTTAATCCTGCACGATTACGTTGAATAGCTTTCACTACTTTATCAACTGCTTCGTCTTGACCAATCACTTTACCTCTTAATTCTTCTCCCATAT
>JBILUY010000261.1:0-3368 GCA_044370735.1 Crocinitomicaceae bacterium
TCATTTTCTAACATTATTCTTGTTTCTATTTCATGTGGCTTATTCCCATTAATCAACCTTGTTTTAATAAAACCTTGCGGTGCATCTACAATAATTGTATTATGTGTGTTTTTTTTTATTGAGATATCTTTTAACTCTACTTTTGGTGTAGTATTAACCAAAAGATCATATTTTAAATTTGGGTCAATAATCAATGTGTCTGGGTTGTTATACCTATTAAGTGTATGCTCAAAGGTATATTTTAATTCAGTTGTACCAGCCTTGAATAAAAACATCGTAACATCTGTTTCAGTAGGTTTTTTTGAAATATCGTTTAAGTTTATTTGAACTGTTGTATTTACTAAAGCTTTAGACACTACATTCTTAAGAGCATTTTTAAAAGATAATTTTGATTCTGCTTCAGAATAACTACCAATACATTTAAATTGTTCTAAATAGCTTAAATCTAATCCTAACCCTATAACAAATGGAGTTATTCCAATTTGCTTGTCATGTAATTTTTTAGCGATTACGCAAGGATCATTGTCACAAGCTTCTAAACCATCAGTAATTAAAATAATGATATTCCTAGCATTTAAATCAGGAAAATCTTCTGCCGATGCCTCAAGTGATCGTGCAATAGGGGTAGTTCCTTTAGCTCTTATTGTTCGTATAAAATCTTTTATTCGTTCATAATTATCAGGTCCAAAAGGGACTTCTAATTTTGTGTCATTACAATCTTGAAAGGTTGGGGTGATAGGGGATTGATGACCATAAACACGTAGAGCAATTTCAAGATTAGCACTACCTTTTAAACTGTCAACTGCTTGTGATAGAACTTCTTTAGCTACCTCAATTCTAGTTTGATCCCTCCAGTTTTGATTGTTGTTGTTTAATACTTCCAAAGGACTATTCATACTATTAGACGCATCTAAAATAAATAAGATTCGCGTCAATTTTTCTTGACTAAAAGATGTCAAGAAAAAAAATGAAAATAGTATGATTAAAACTGATTTCAATTAATAATCTCCAAGAGTTTCCTCTAATTGACTTAATGCATTTGCTAATTGTTCAGGGTTTGGTGCAACACCATGCCATTTGTGACTACCTTCCATAAAGTCCACACCTTTACCCATTTCAGTTTTCATTATAATAACGATAGGCTTTTGATTCCCAAGTTTACTTTTTGCTAATGCTAGAGTAGATTTTATTTCGTCAATATTATGTCCATCCATTTCTAAGGTAATCCATCCAAATGCTTCCCATTTTGATTTTAAATTTCCTAATGAAAGAACATCTTCTACATCACCATCAATTTGGCGACCGTTAAAATCAATAGTAGCAATTAAATTATCAATTTTTTTAGCGGATGCATACATTGCCGCTTCCCATATTTGACCTTCTTGTAACTCTCCGTCACCGTGAAGTGTGTAAACAATAGAATTATCTTTATTTAATTTTTTTGTTTCAGCGGCTCCCAAAGCATTAGACAATCCTTGCCCTAACGAACCTGATGCCATTCTTATTCCAGGTAGTTTTTTATCAGTACTTGGATGACCCTGAAGTTTTGAGCCAAGTTTTCTAAAACCATCTAAATCTTTAACAGGGAAATAGCCACTTCTTGCTAAAACACTATACCAAACTGGGGAAATATGTCCATTTGACAAAAAGAAAAGATCTTCATTTAAACCATCCATATTAAATGGATTTG
The DNA here is from genome assembly GCA_044370735.1 of Crocinitomicaceae bacterium. Classification (GTDB taxonomy): domain Bacteria; phylum Bacteroidota; class Bacteroidia; order Flavobacteriales_D; family Crocinitomicaceae; genus CANHVK01. The sequence continues at coordinate 1,691 of JBILUY010000261.1, forward strand.
GTGTGTGTGTCATTTGGTCAAAATACAAAACTGTAAGAAAATCTGTACATCCTAATGATCCACCTGGGTGACCTGAATTTACTGCAGATACCATTCTTACAATATCTCTTCTGACTTGAGATGCTATTCTTTTTAACTCTTGGCTTTCCATAAATAAAAATTGATTTACAAAAATAAAGAAATTAACTCCTAAAACGAAATTGAAAAGTTAATTCTTAATAATTTATTAAAAAAATTATTTCAATTCTAATTTAGCTTTTTTTGTACCAATTTTATTTGTTATGAAATCAACTTCTAATTTTGGATTTCTTGCTGGTGAATATTCTCTACCGTAAAATATGATTTGAAGGTGTAATTTATTCCATTTTTCTTTAGGGAAAATAGCCTTTGCATCCTTTTCTGTTTGAGTTACATTTTTCCCAGTTGTTATACCCCATCTAGTTAAAAGTCTATGAATATGTGTATCAACTGGAAACATCGGATGACCAAATGCTTGAGACATTACTACTGATGCAGTTTTATGTCCAACCCCAGGTAGTTCTTCTAAATTTTCTAATGATTCAGGAACTTCACCGTTATATTTTTCTATTAAAATGTTAGACAAATCAAATATTGCTTTTGATTTCTGTGGAGATAAACCACAAGGTCTAATAATTTCTTTTATTTCTTCAATACTCAATTTTATCATTTCAAAAGGTGTTTCTGCTTTTGAAAATAGTAGGGGAGTAATTTTATTAACCCTTTCATCTGTACATTGAGCTGAAAGTAATACAGAAATTAATAAGGAATAGGTATCAAAATGATCTAAAGGAACAGGTGTTTCAGGATATAATTTTTCTAATTCATTGATAATGTAAAAAGCTTTTTCTTTTTTTGTCATAAAAAATGATAAAATGGAATTTCCTGTTTACAGAAAAAGAATTAATAATAAAAATTTTTATAAAATTTTAAGTGAGGATGAATTTATCGAACTTCAAATAATTGGAAAGAAAATCAATATTTATAAAGTCAAAGCTAAAATTTATCCCGATTTTCTATTAATTAAAGATTTAATTAATATTTCAGAACTTAATCTAGTAAGGATTGAATCAATTGAATTTGATTCAATCCTTAAAGATTCTAATTTATAAATTTAATATTCTTCTGAATATATTTTTATTGTTTTTGGTTACATTGTTACCATATCCATAGCCATACGCATTTCCGTATCCATATCCATAACCTCTATTGTTTTTGGTACCATTCAGTATCATACCTAAATTTGGTAATTTTCCATCTTTATATAAATCACTTGTAATTTGTAATAATCGTTTGTCTAAATAACCTTGCTTAGTAACATAAAGAATTGCATCTGAATATTTTGAAATTAGTAGTGTATCTGTTACAGGAGCAACAGGAGCTGTGTCGACAATGATATAATCATAAATATTCCTTAAGTTTTCAAATAAAGTTGAAATTTTATCATTCATTAGTAATTCAGCTGGATTAGGCGGGATATCTCCTGATGGTAAAATATCAAAACCAATCGAATCGTGATTTTTTAATATGTATTTTTCTACTGATACTTCATCACTTATAATATAATTTGTAACTCCCTCTAAATCTTGTAGTGTTAGGTATTCTAAAATTTTAGGAGCTCTTAAATCCATACCAATAAGAAGTACTTTTTTGTTAGTAA
>JBILUY010000368.1:0-3356 GCA_044370735.1 Crocinitomicaceae bacterium
ATCCGAGAACCGCTTGTTGAAACGCATCATGTAGGCGTTGGAGCTGGTCACCTCCACATTGGGGGCCGAGATCCAACTTTCCTCGCTGAGCAGGTAGGCCGTGTAGGTTCGGCCCGACACGGTCACCTCCTTGCGGTCCTTCACCATGCGGTTCTTTAGCAGCACCTCGCTGGTTACGGCCGATTCCATGATCGATTCCATTATAACGGTCTCGTACTTTGACTCGGTGGTCTTAAAGGCCGCATCGTACCTGCCGGTGTACGAGTTGTGCTGGTAATGGGTGGTGGTAGTGCGGCTCACCTCGGGGCCGGGCACCGGAAAGCTCACTTTGTTGTAACCCGTGGTGATACTGAACATGGTGGGCTGATCGGGCAGTTGCATGCCCACCTCCAAGCGGTTGGGGTAGGCTTTTTCAAACTGCAGGTTGAATCCATTGGGCTTGTCGGTGCCCGGGTGCAGGGTCTCGTTGTAGTAGGTCACGGTGGTGCGGGTGCCCCCGTTGTCGAGCACGTAGCCGGGCCGTGCCACCATGGTGTCGCCCTTGCAGTAGCTGCGGTACTCGCTCACTGCGGCCGGCTGCTTGGCCCGCTTCACGGTGCTTATGATCTCGATGCTGCCATCGGTGCCCGGTTGCAGGGCCACGGCATTGGTCTGCACATCGGTGGTCCACTGGGCGTTGCGGTAAAAGTTCTCGCGGATCTTCTGCTGCTCCTTGGCGCTGGCCCTGAAGTAGTCGCCCGTCATGTTGTAGGTGGCGGGCGGGGCGGCCTCAACCTTGTACACGAGCTGCATGCCGTTCTGCAGGAGCAGATTGGGGCAGGGGGTCTGGGCCGTGGCGAGGCCCACGCTGAGCCGGCCCAAGACTATTGATGCTGTTCTGATCATGGTGGTAGGGTAGAGTGGTGCTATCGGGGTGCAAATCAACCGCAGGGGTATGCGGATGGACTACGTGATTCTACGGGTTGTTGGTTGGGGGGGAAGTAGGAAAGCGGGCCGAGTTTCATGAGGAGAGCAGGTCAGCGGATCAGGGTTTCAGGATTTCAGCAAACCAACGAATTGATGGGGAATATCGAGTAACGGGCTCAGAATGATAAAGGTCAAGAATCAGCCCCATCGGGGCGACATGTCAATAAAAATAGCCTCCCGTACCAATACGGAGCCCCTGAGGGGCGGGATGGGCGAGGAAATCAGAGGGTGTGGAGTGTTACCGCAGGGGCTGGCGGATTACAAAGGGCTTCAAATAGTCCTGGTTTTCAGGGGACTCTGGGGACTCGAGTGACCTTTCGCGGATGGGCTGTCGCTGGAGTCGTAGGTGTCCCCCGGTGATGATCATTTTTTCTTATTCCTATGGTCCAACCTTGCTTTGGTCATGCGTTCGCGCAGGCCACCCTGCTTCACAAAATCATCTTCGAGGCGTTTCAATTGCTGGTTGAGGAGATAGATGACGATTCTGGTGAGGCAACGGATGGAGTTGGCGCTGATCTCCGGTTGCTCATGTTCAAATGCCTTGCTAAATGTTTCATACGTAGCATCGGGTGTGCGGTTAAGTTCACTGAAACGGATGGCATAGCGATGGTCTTTGGGCCAGATGGGCAGTTTGTTTGTTCGGAGAAAGTCCTCGTAGTCGAGGCAAAGCTCGCCTAAGGAAGCCCGAGCCACATTGGTCAGGTTGATCTCCAATTGTTTTGAAGTGGCCGACACCATGCTGCCTTCCGCTATGTTCTGCTTACCGCTGCGGGCGGCCTGAACCATCTGATCAACGGTGCGGTCGTATTTATTGAAGAACCGTTTGGTGAAATAGATGGTGGCATCGTAGATGATCTCAGCCTTTTGGTAGGTGATCAGGTTACGGAAACCACCGTTAATGGGTATGAAGCCTTCGGGGTTGTCCATTTACGTGGTCACGGATTCCTGTTAGAAGAACAGAAGGGACATCAGGGTTCAGAGAACCAAATATATAGAGCGGGATAAATGGTGCTCACCCCACCTCGCCATACAGCCACTTCTGAAAACCGATGAAGGTTTCGCGGATGGTGGGAATTGGGCCCAATTGTGCCTTGGCATCTGCCACGGCAGTGTATTTCAGTTCGAGAAGCTCGGGTAGCTTTTGGTCATCCAGTTCATCAACGCCCGACTTTACATACTGCTCCAGCACGAAGTTGAGGAACTCCTGCTGTTTGGGGTCGTAGCTGTTGAAGTGCACCTTGGCGCGGTCGGCACGGGTGGTGCGGGGCACAAGGTCGCGGTGATAGGCCACGTACGACAGCACATCAAAGAGGTCGCTGTCTCTGCCTTCCACAAGGTCCTGCAGGTCGTAAAGCTGTGCCTGCGTGTAGCCCTTTTCCTCCATTTCCTCTAAGAGTTTCTTGCGCGTGCCGGGCATGCTCCATATCCTGCGCAGCGCGGCCTCGTCTTTGAAGAGTGAAGGCAGGTCACCGAACAACTGCTGCACAAAGGCATCGGCCGATATGGGCCTTCCCTCCTTACTCCAAAAGCGGGTCTTGGTCATGTGCTGCAACGAACGGGCTGTTCCATCGCCCAATCTCACCACCACTTTGGTCCTGGTTGGTCCTGCGTTGCACTCGCAGGGGGCTTTGCCACAGAGTTCGCAGAGTTCAGTCGGTTCTTTCTTGCAGATGCAACGCACCCTTCCACATTCCAAACAAGGCTCAGATGGCGGTACGGGTGCAGGTGGCTCTTCGGGCGGACCATCCCATTCGGGGTCTTCAAAGTGGGTATGCAGTTTCCAGAAGAAATCGTACACCGTGAAGTAGTCCTTGCCATCGTAGAGGCGCGTGCCGCGCCCTATGATCTGTTTGAACTCCACCATGCTGTGCACCACGCGCATCAGCACCACGTTGCGCACCTCGGGCGCATCCACACCCGTGCTCAGTTTCTGCGAGGTGGTAAGGATGGTGGGAATGCTGCGCTGGTTATCCTGAAACTCATTCAGGTGCTGCTCGCCCAACTTGCCGTCATCGGCTGTTACCCTGTGGCAGTAGTTGGGGTTGCTGCTGTCTGACAGTTGATTGATGAGGTTGCGGATGGCCAACGCATGACGTTGGTCCTCGCAGAACACGATGGTCTTTTGGTTCTGATTGATGCTCTGGAGCAGCACCTTCACACGGTAGCGTTCCACATCCATGATCTCGATGATGCGGTTCTGCTCCTCCTGCGTGTAAGTGCGGCCATATTCCAGCTCGCCCTCCATCACCACATCGCCCTCGGTGTAGGTGTACTCATCGCCTGTGGTGCTCACCTCCTTGTAGCGGAAGGGCGTGAGGAAGCCATCGTTGATGCCATCCTTGAGCGAATAGACATACACCGGCTCCCCGAAGTAGCGGTAAGTGTCTCCG
>JBILUY010000312.1:0-2525 GCA_044370735.1 Crocinitomicaceae bacterium
TCCCACAAAGAGCGGGCAGTAAGTCGAGACCGGCTCCTCGGTGATGATCACGCCTGCGGCGTGCATTCCGGCGCTCCGATTCAACCCTTCAAGCGCGAGTGCGTAATCGATCCACTTCTTGGTCTTGGGGTCCTGTTCGATCCGCTCGCGCAGGCGCGGCTCTTTTTCGATCGCGTCCTTGATCGAGATCCCCAACTCCTCGGGCACGAGCTTGGTGAGTTGGTCCGTCTCGGCAAATGAGAAGCCCAGCACGCGGCCCACGTCCTTGATGACGGCGCGAGTCTGGAGTTTTCCGTAGGTAATGATCTGCGAAACTTTGTCAGCGCCGTACTTGCGACCCACATAATCGATCACTTCGCCGCGCCGGTCCTGGCAGAAGTCGACGTCGAAGTCGGGCATGGACACCCGCTCTGGATTGATGAAGCGCTCAAACAAAAGTTTAAACTGAATCGGATCGATATCCGTGATTTTGAGAACGTACGCAACCAGTGAGCCCGCACCTGAGCCCCGGCCTGGACCCACCGGAATTCCCTGATTTTTGGCCCACTGAATGAAATCGGCCACGATCAGGAAGTAGCCCGCAAACCCTGTGGCCGCGATCATCGTGAGTTCGCCTTCCAGGCGGGCGCGGTATTCTTTTTCTTTTTCAGCCCACTCCGGCTGCTCGCGCTTCTTCAGAAACCCCGGTTCCTGAAAGCGCTCTTCCAAGCCCTTCCAAGAAAGCTCGCGAAAGTACGCGATCACATCGAAAGGCTCTTCTTTCGAAACGCCTTCGGGGCGGTAGTTGGGAAGGTGGTAGATCGCACGGCCCTTCTCGTCCTTGAATTTGAAGACGAGATTGCATTTCTCGGCGATCTTGATCGTGTTCTCACACGCACCCGGGTAGCGCGAAAACCGCTCGTGCATTTCCTCGGGCGATTTCAAATGGAATTCCGGCGGGACCAGGCTCTTAGGGCGATCATAATCCAAGTTGCGCCCGTTTTCGATGCACTGGAGGATCTCGTGTGCCTCACAGTCATGCGGCTTCATATAGTGGCAATCGTTGGTCGCCACGCACTGAATGCTTTGCTTTTCGCCCCAGGAATAAAGCGTCGAATTGACCAGGTCCTGCTCGGGCAGGCCGTTGTCCTGAAGTTCAAAATAAAAATCTTCACCAAAGCGGTTCTTGAACCACTTCACGCTCTCCAAAGCACCTTCTTCGTCGCCGGATAGAATTTTCCAGGACAACTCTCCGCGCATGCACCCGGAGAGCACCACCAGGCCATCGCCGTATTTGTCGAGGAGCTCCCGATCCACGAAGGCGCGCGGCCCGGCCGGCTGCCCTTTTTGAGCGGGAGGCGCTTCAGTGTAGGCGCGCGTGAGGATCTGACAAAGATTCTGATATCCTTTGTAGTCCTTACAGAGCAGGACCAGGTGGTGATAGCGAGGCCCCAGGTTGGCTTCGCGCACTCCACCCGCGGCCGCAGTCGTCGTCGGAGCAAGCGCGGCAAAACGCCCTTGCGGAGCAAACAACACTTCGGAACCCAGGATGGGTTTTACGCCCGCATCCTTGGCTTTCAAATAAAAGTCGATACCGCCGAACAAGTTGTTCGTATCGGTGATGGCGATCGAGCTCATGCCGAGCGCCTTGACGTGGGCAAACAAGTCGTCGGTATGAATCGCCCCCTGCAGAAGCGAAAACTGCGTGTGCATGTGCAAGTGCACAAACGGCGGAGGCGCGGGCCGGATGGCCCCACCCAGAATGTTGGGATTCAATTCGGACGACATGGAGGGATAGGTGTCGCGGAGCCCGGCACAGGGGTCAAGATGGAAGTGCTTCCTTCCCGAGAAGCGCAGTGCGACATCGCCCCCACTACCGACGCAGCGCAAAGTGATCCGGATTGCCTCACCGATGCGCTCCCGCTACACTCAAGGTGTGAACGCAAGCGAGATCTCCAGAATGATCACGGAAGCCCTCGAAAAGCAGCCTGAAGTCAGGCTCGCCTGGCTCTATGGATCTTTTGCCGCCGGGTCTGCAGGAGCAGAGAGTGACGTCGATGTGGCGGTGGCGTGTGCCACCCGTCTGTCCCCAGATCGAAGAGTCGAACTCGCTACCCTCCTGACCCGGATCGTCTCCCGTGAGGTTGATCTGGTCGATCTGACCGAAGAGCGCGGAATCATCGCGTCGCAGGTCCTCACTCGCGGCAAAATTCTCATCAATCGGGACATGCCCTTGCTCGCCCACCTGATCAAGCGCATGTGGCTCGATCGCGCGGACTTTTGGCCGCTGCGGGAGCGCGTTTTTGCCGCCCGAAGAAAGAAGGCTTTCGAAACATGAAAAATCCCGAAGCGCTGATTCCGAAACTGGACTCTCTGGCTCGATGCATCCTCCGGATTGAAAGCAAAAAGCCATTCGATCTCGCCAGAATCCAGGCCGACGCCGACCTCCAGGATGTCATCAGCATCAATCTGGAACGAGCCGTCCAGCAATGCGTGGACCTCTGCTCGATTTGCATTGCAGAATTGGGACTCACGCCTCCGTCCAC
>JBILUY010000070.1:0-12212 GCA_044370735.1 Crocinitomicaceae bacterium
GGGATTGTTTATGATGATTTTTTATTCTAAAATGCTTGAGATTAAAAACATTCATTTTTCTGATAAAATTTTTATTCTTGTTCCGCTATTCGTTTTCTTGTTTTTAGAGACCTTGGTGGTGATAAACCTATTGATGCAAAAGACAGACAAACAATAAAAAAAGTTTTTTATTTTAAATTATTATGTATTTTTGCACTCGATTTTAAGTACCTCATAGATAATCTGATTACAGAAATATGAAAAAAGTAACATTGCAACTCGGAATCCTTTTAACATTCATTTGTATGATTTTCAGTTCGTTATCATTCGCTAACGAGCATGCAAAATCAGGTGAAAAACATGGAGCTTCTCACGAGGAACATGGACCAATTAACACTCCAGAAAAAATTAATGCATACATCAAGCATCACTTACAAGATGCTCACGATTTTGTATTATATACAGATGGAACTACAGGAAAACATGTTGGTTTTTCTTTGCCTGTAATCTTGTTAGACAATGGATTACATGTTTTTTCAGCTGCTAAATTCCATCACGGTGAATCAGTTGTTGAAAGCAATGGGAAATTCTATAAATTATTTCACGGAAAAATTTATGGTACAGACAAAAATGGTACAATCCATATGCACGGTGAACACCCATCAAACTACAAACCACTAGATTTATCTATCACTAAAAGTGCTTTAGGTATTTTAATCGCTGGTTTATTGATGATTTTATTCTTCGGTTCTTTAGCAAGAAGCTACAAAAAAGGTCCAATCCCAACTGGTTTAGGAAGAGTTTTAGAGCCATTAGTATTGTACGTTCGTGACGAAATCGCAAGACCAAATATCGGTGAGAAAAAATATAAAAGATTTATGCCGTTTTTATTAACAGTGTTTTTCTTTATCTGGATTTTGAATTTACTAGGTTTAACTCCACTTGGATTTAACGTGACTGGTAACATCGCTGTAACTTTATGTTTGGCATTGTTTACTTTCTTCATCGTTCAATTCAGTGGTAACAAATCATATTGGGGACACATTTTCTGGATGCCAGGTGTACCAGTTCCTATGAAAATTATTTTAGCACCAATCGAGGTGTTAGGTATGTTTACAAAACCTTTCTCTTTAACAATTCGTTTGTTCGCTAACATTACAGCGGGTCACTTCGTATTAATGAGTTTGATTGCCTTGATGATTACAATGAAAGCAATGTTTGGACCAGTTGGTTCTACAGGTGTTTCTTTCTTGTTAACATCATTCATTATGGTGATAGAGTTGTTGGTAGCGTTCTTACAGGCGTTTATCTTTACAATGTTATCATCATTGTTTATCGGAATGGCTGTGGAAGACCACGACCATCATTAATTAGTAATTTTTTGTTTAACATATAATCTATAAGTTATGTACAATTTAATTGGTGCGGGATTAGTAGTAATCGGAGCAGGTATCGGTTTAGGTCAAATTGGTGGTAAAGCAATGGAAGGTATTGCTCGTCAACCAGAGGCTGCAGGTAAAATCCAAACAGCGATGATCATCATCGGTGCGTTATTGGAAGGTCTTGCTTTCGGTGCTTTGATCTTAGGAAAATAATCCAAGAGAAATTAACATTTTCCATGACGGTTGGTCGTGGAAAATGTTTTTTAAAAAAACAAAAAAGCAATAAATAAAAACAAAGAATAAATAGAATACAATGGAACAATTATTAAACGACTTTTCTCCAGGGTTATTTGTGATGCAATCAGTAATCTTGTTAGTATTGATTTTATTAATGAGAAAATTTGCATGGAAACCAATTTTGAATGCTTTACAAGAGCGTGAAGAAGGGATCGAAAATGCAATCAATATGGCTGAAAATGCTCGTAAAGAAATTTCTGAGTTAAAAGCAGCTAATGATAACTTATTGAAAGAAGCAAGAGCTGAAAGAGATGCTATCGTGAAAGATGCTAAAGAAACAGCGAACAAAATGATTGAAGACGCTAAAAACAATGCTAAAGTTGAAGCAGAAAAAGTATTAGCTGCTGCTCACCACGCTATTGAATTAGAGAAATCGGCTGCAATTTCTGAATTGAAATTACACGTAGCTTCTTTGTCTATTGAAATCGCTGAAAAAATCGTTCGTACTGAATTGGCTTCTGACGACAAACAAAAAGCATTAGCAACTAAGTTAGCTGAAGATATTAACTTGAATTAATTTTCGCAATGAAAAGTACTAAATCAGCAGTTAGATACGCAAAAGCATTATTAGAATTAGCTATTGAGCAAAATAAGCTTGAGGCAATTTCTAATGATATGAACGCAATTGTTGCTGCTAACGATGAAACACGTGACTTTCAATTATTCTTGTCTAGTCCGTTGATTCAAGCAGATAAGAAGGTGTCTATTTTCAACCAAATCTTCGATTATTTCGATGAGTTGTCTTTATCATTTGTAGCATTGATTACGAAAAACGGTAGAGAAAATATCTTAGTTGAAATTGCTGCTTCTTTTCAAGATCAATTAAAAGCTCACAAAGGAATTGTTCCTGTAACATTGGTTTCTTCTAAAAAATTAGATGAAGCTACTGTAGCTGCTATTTTAGCGAAAGTGAAACCTGCAGTAAAAGGAGAAATTGAATTGACTGAGAAAATTGATGAAGAAATCTTAGGTGGTTTTGTAGTGAAAATTGGAAACACACAAGTAGATGCTTCGGTAGCTAATCAATTGAAAAATTTAAAACAACGTTTAACACGATAGTTTGATTTGCCTAACAAGGCGCAAAATGAAACACATATGGCAGATGTAAAACCAGCAGAAGTTTCTGCAATTTTAAGAGAACAACTTTCTGGCTTCCGTACAGAAGCGGAGCTTCAGGAAGTAGGTACCGTATTACAAATTGGTGACGGTATTGCACGTATTTATGGACTTGATGGAGTTCAATACGGTGAATTAATTGAATTCGATGGTGGTTTACAAGGAATCGCACTTAACTTAGAAGAAGATAACGTTGGTGCTGTATTACTTGGAAAATCTTCATTAGTAAAAGAAGGTGATACTGTAAAAAGATTAGGTAAAATTGCCTCTGTAAAAGTAGGTGAGGGAATGGTAGGTCGCGTTGTTGACACACTTGGTAACCCAATCGATGGTAAAGGTGAATTCTCTGGTGAATTGTTTGAAATGCCTATCGAGCGTAAAGCTCCAGGAGTTATTTTCCGTCAACCAGTAACTGAACCGTTACAAACTGGTATCAAATCTATCGATGCAATGATCCCTGTAGGACGTGGACAACGTGAGTTAATCATTGGTGACCGTCAAACTGGTAAAACTACAGTTGCAATCGATACAATTATCAACCAAAAAGAGTTTTACGATAGAGGAGAGCCTGTTTTCTGTATCTACGTTGCTATTGGTCAAAAAGGTTCTACAGTAGCTGGTATCGTTAAGAAATTAGAAGATGCTGGTGCTATGGCATATACAGTAATCGTTGCGGCTAACGCTTCTGATTCTGCTCCAATGCAGTTCTATGCTCCAATGACTGGTGCTGCAATTGGTGAGTACTTCCGTGACTCTGGAAGACCTGCATTAATTATTTATGATGATTTATCAAAACAAGCGGTAGCTTACCGTGAGGTTTCATTATTATTACGTCGTCCTCCAGGTCGTGAGGCTTACCCAGGTGACGTTTTCTACTTACACTCTCGTTTATTAGAAAGAGCGGCTAAAATCATCAATGATGATGAAATCGCTGCTAACATGAACGATTTACCTGAAAGTTTAAAAGGTATTGTGAAAGGTGGTGGTTCTTTAACTGCACTTCCAATTATCGAAACTCAAGGTGGTGACGTTTCTGCTTATATCCCTACAAACGTAATTTCGATTACTGATGGTCAGATATTCTTAGAAAGTGACTTGTTTAACGCTGGTATCCGTCCTGCAATCAACGTTGGTATCTCTGTATCTCGTGTAGGTGGTAACGCGCAAATCAAGTCAATGAAAAAAGTAGCTGGTACGTTAAAATTAGACCAAGCTCAGTACCGTGAATTAGAAGCTTTTGCTAAATTTGGTTCTGACTTAGATGCTGCTACAAAATATGTATTGGATAAAGGTGCTCGTAACGTTGAAATCTTAAAACAACAAGACGGTGACCCTTACCCAGTTGAAAAACAAATTGCTATCATTTATGTTGGTACTAAAGGGTTAATCCAAAATGTACCTGTTAGCAAAGTGAAAGAATTCGAAAAAGAATACTTAAACTACTTAGAAGCTAAACATGCTGATGTATTACTTTCTTTAAAAGCTGGTAAATACACAGACGAAGCAACAGATGTATTATCTAAAGTTGCTAAAGAAATCGCTTCAAAATATTAATAAGTCTATAATCTAGAGGGTGTTTGAAAAAATACCCTCTTTGAACTAAAGTTATGGCAAACTTAAAAGAAATTAAAAACCGAATTACTTCAATCTCTTCAACAATGCAGATTACTTCTGCTATGAAGATGGTTTCTGCTGCTAAATTGAAAAAAGCTCAAGATGCGATTACGCAAATGAGACCGTATTCAAATAAATTGCAAGAACTTTTAGGTAATTTGAGTGCTACGACTGATATCTCTGAAAATCCATACTCAGAAATCAGACAAGAAAGCAATATTCTTGTGTTAGCTATTTCTTCCAACAGAGGTTTATGTGGAGGATTTAACAACAACGTCATTAAGAAAGTAAATGAGTTGGTGAATAAAACTTACGCAAACGCTAATGTAAATATCATTTGTTTTGGTAAGAAAGTAACTGATGCGTTTAGAAGAAGCGATATCCGTATCGATAACAAAGAAGTTGGTAACGAAGATATCTTCGCTAATTTAACTTTCGCTAACGCAGCAGAAATCGCAGAAAACGTTACTAATCTTTTCTTGCAAAAGAAATTTGACAAAGTAGTGGTTGTATATAACTCATTTGTTAACGCAAGTGTTCAGGATGTAAAAGCGGAACAATTACTGCCGATTGCTCCAATTACAAACGAAGCATCTTCAACAAATGTGGAATACATTTTCGAACCAAGCAAAACTGAAATCATCGAGGATTTAATTCCAAAATCTTTGAAAACACAATTCTTCAAAGCACTTTTAGACTCGCATGCTTCTGAACATGGTGCGCGTATGACTGCAATGCACAAAGCAACAGACAACGCAAAAGAATTGAAAAGAACATTGACATTAAGTTACAACAAAGCACGTCAAGCTGCAATTACAAACGAAATCTTAGAGATCGTTGGTGGTGCCGAAGCGTTAAAAGGTAACTAATCAATAATAGATTTATAAAAAAGGCTATCAGAAATGATAGCCTTTTTTGTTTATTCTATAATTAAATACTAAATATCAAAAGATTTCATTTATTATAATTCTAATCGATATACATTTGTATCTCTATTTCTAAAACCAATTTTTTTATAAAGTTTATTCGCTTTTTCTCGAAGTGGACTTGAAGTTAATTCAATAGTATTTACTTCAATTGAGATTGCAAATTCAATTGCATATTCTGTTAGTTTTCTTCCAATCCCTTTACCTCGTATTTGATAATCTACTACAACATCTTCTATAGATGCTTTTCTTCCTGTCGGTATACTATATGTTACTAAGGTTAAAGTTCCAACTATTTCTCCATCAATTTCAGCTACAAATAAATAAGTAGAATCTGACTCAATAACCTGAACAATGTCAGAATATTTAGGATTTGCTTTATCGGACAATTGAGGTAACAATCGATTAAATGCTAACATTACTTCATCTGTCATTATTTTAATTTCACGTATAATCATTCTTACATTGAAAATTGTTTATCTAATTAAAAACAAATGAATCAAAGATATTGTTTGTAGTTTATTTTATAAAATAAATGTCTACATTTCCACAATCGTATTGTAATCTTATTATCTAGGAAGTAGGGTTAAGATCTTGAATATAAAAAATTTACGATGATTTAATTAATCTATTTATTATTTTTAATCCCAAATTTGTTTCGAAATTCTATATCTAATTTTTTTACCAAATCTTTTGTTTTTTATTACATTGTGGCCGTTATGCCTAGATATTAAATTTTCACATTTATTATTAGGGTCTAGTGATATATAATGTCTGTAGCTATCGCCGAAGATAATAGGTTCTCTCGAGATAAAAATTTCAAATTCAAATTCATTTTCACAAAAATCTATAGAAGAATTATCCAATATTAATTCGTTTAATGTTTTAATTGAATTAAAAGATATTTTAGATTTTTTCAGTAAACTTATGAACTCCCCTTTTGATAAACATTCTCCATTAGAATATTTATTTTTCAATTTATTAATTATTTTATACCATTTATTTTCAATTTCAATAAAACTTTGATCCAACCTAGAAATTTCACTTGAATTTATTTTAATAGTATCTTTTATAATTTCATGTTTTATCCAAAATGAAATATACAAACCAAATGTCAGAACGATTATTCCAAAACAACCAAATCCAAATTTTTTCATATTTAGTAGAGTAAATAACAAATCTAATCGTTTCTATTGATAAATGTTAAAAATCAATTATTTATTATAATATCGAAGCTTGATTTAATTGTCCTTTAGGAAATGTAGACGGGGACCCACAACAATAAGAAAGCGTAAAAAATTATACTGTTTGAGGAGGAACGACGAGTTTATAATTTTTAGCGTCGTTTGTTAGTGGGTAGTCGAATTTGAAATTGCACCCTGAGGTTCTCGAAGGGTGGTAATGAAAAATGGTAGATATATTCTCTAATTTAACTAATTTTGAAACTAATAATAAAATCATTCATAAACCATAATTCATAACTCATAATTTCAAATCATGATCACTAAACCTACTTTCCTTGTTGATGAAAAAAAATGTCGTGCGAACATTCAAAAAATTGCGGATAAAGCCAAACGTAACAATGTTGAATTCAGAGCACATTTTAAAACACATCAATCATTAGCAATTGGACGTTGGTTTAAGGATGCGGGTGTAAATAAGATCACTGTTTCTTCCTTGGATATGGCAAAGTATTTCGCTCCTGAATGGAACGATATTACCGTGGCTTTTCCAGTAAATTTTTTAGAAATTGATACCATCAACGAGTTGGCTTCTAAAATCCAATTGAATGTGGTGATTGTAAATTTGGAGGCAGTTGATTTTCTTTTAGCAAACCTTACGCATTCCATTGGTTTTTTCATTAAAATCGATGTTGGATATAAGCGAACAGGAATTCAACCAGATAACGTTGAATTAATCGATGCCATTCTCGCTAAAACAAAAGATAGCGATAAGTTAAATTTCCTTGGATTTTTAGGTCATGCTGGTCATAGTTATAAATCTTCTAGTTACGAGGAAATTGAATCAACACATAAAGAAAGCATTTCAATCATTTTACCATTTAAAGAAAAGTATAAAACGGATTACCCAAATCTAATTATTTCTGTAGGTGATACACCAACGTGTAGTGTGGTGGAAGATTTTTCAATGGTTGATGAAATTAGACCAGGAAATTTTGTGTTTTACGACATTCAACAAGCTTCAATAGGTTCTAACACTATTGAAGATATTGCAATCGCTATGGCGTGCCCTATTGTGGCAATTCACCCAGAAAAAAATGTGATGATTATGCACGGAGGTGGAGTACACTTTGCCAAAGACGCATTTGTTGATGAAAAACTGGGTACCATTTATGGTCGAGTGGTAAAACAAACTCCTGAAGGGTGGGGAGAAATCATCGATGGTATCTACATCAAAAGTTTATCTCAAGAACATGGGGTAGTTCATGTTTCAGACGAACTTCTTTCAAATTACAAAGTAGGAGATGTTTTATATATTCTTCCTGTGCATTCGTGTTTGACTGCTAATTGTTTTAAGACCTATCAGTTATTAACAGGGGAGGTGATTGAGAGGTTTTAGAAATATTTTTGGAAATTATTTCTATTCCCCACCATATTCCACCATCCACTCGATACCAAATTTGTCACGAAACATACCGAAATAGGTATTCCAAGGACTATCTGCAATAGGCATTTCAATCTGTCCATCGTGTGATAGGCCATTAAAAATACGATCAGCTTCTTCTTTGCTTTCTGTACGAATTACGATTTTGCTTCTTGTTTCTTGTTCATTGTGTTTTCCCATCATTTCTGGGGTGTCACTTCCCATTAATGAACTTTGATTTCCAATTGGAAGTTCAATATGCATAATTTTATCTGCTTCTTTTTCAAAATTAGGCGCCCCTTCAAAATTCATGTCTTTAAAACGAACTATTCTTGAAAATTCTCCACCGAACGCTGCTTTATAAAAAGTAAATGCTTCTTCTGCATTTCCATTAAAATGTATATAAGGATTGATTGTTGCCATAAGGTTAAGGTTTTAATTTATAGATAAATATAGATAAATCTTCTAAAGATTAATTCTTTTTAATTAAATAGACTGTATCAATTACTTTCTCTGTTTGCCAATTGAGTTTATCTTTTGGATTTCTTTCTATGATTTCTAATTGAAATGTATCTTGTATTTGATGTAATAAATATCGTACTCTGAGACCTCCATCCGGATGTTCTGTTTGAATTTCATTTTGCTTTTCTTTTAACGATTTAATTTGTTTTAAAGAATTATTTAATAATCTGAATTTATGTAAATTGTTATCTGTTAAATACTTGAATTTAATATTTAAAATGTATTTGTAATTACCAGTACTCTCATAAACTTGAGGATCATTCGTATTTTTTTCTATCCAAATTTCTTTAAACTTAAAACTTGACTTTTTGTCTGATGCATAACCTAAAAGCTTACTAGGTTTGTAGTCTGCAATAAAAACACGGGATGAGATAGATTCAGTAATGCTTTTTGATGAATTATATGGCCCAATTGGTTTCTCAATCAGTTTTTTAGTAGAGAATAAAGACGTTTTTTGATAAAGAAAATAAATGAGATTTAGTAAAATTAAAATGTAAAAAATAGGTTTGATTAGCTTTTTCATTTTTTTGATATTTTCCATGTAGTAGGATCAAAGTTGAAGTCAGTAAATAAATCATTTTTACTTATAATTTTTACATCCCCTCGTCTTGTATTCATATTAAAATTGTAAACACGGTAGATAAAAGCGGAATCGCCATATTCTTCAAAGAATAATTTTTCGTTTTTACTCAAGAAAAATGGCTGATTTAAATCACCATTGGTTGTTTTAACTTCAATATATCTAGGTGATCCATCTTCGTTTATAGAACAAATGTCATATCCTAATCCGTCGCCTTGTAAACGACTTAAATGTTGTACGTTTTGATTTGCTGTTAATCTATCAATGGACAAATTTTCTATAAGACGATCTTTTTCATATTCTAGTACAAATTCTTCTCCCTGATTTCCAAGTTCCGAATTTTTTTCTCTTATTTCATCCCAATCAATTTTTCGACCTATAAAACGGTTTCTTTTTTCTTTTAATGATTGTATTACTTCGGGTTGTATAACCGTTTGATTAATTGGGTTTAGTAATGAAAATCTTGCGGGTCGAAAATTTTTATTTACGATAAAACCTTCTTCATAAATTTCTATTAATTCTGTTTGATGTGCTACGATATTGCCAATTCTCTGTAAAATAAGTATTTCGTTTCGAGTTATAGAGGGAATTTTGTCTTCATCACTAAACTCTAGTACGGTATTTAATAATTGTTTTACTTCAGATGTATTTAATTCACCGTAAATGGTTAACAATGGTTTGATTGCCCTTCTGATCTCTGCTTCTGTATGCGCCGCCATATTGAATTCTTAGTAATTTGTTATTAATAAATGTTTGACATTTTTATCATTTCGATTCATGAAACTGACTAAGTAAGTTTTGTCGAAAGTGCGAATATTGAGTTTTTCGTGATTGTAAAGTTGGTAGATAAAATCGGTGTTTTTGATTATCATCATCCATTTTGCTTTGCACTTATGAATGAGGTAATTTGCTAATCTTGTTTGATCTTCTTTTGTGAAGGCGTTATTAGCATACGTACTAAATTCACTATCATATGGAGGGTCTAAGAAAATAAAGTCATTTTTAGTTGGTTGATGAACATTAAAAAAAACTTCAAAATCTAAATTTTCAATGGTAGTTTGATCCAAATGTGATTTTAATTCTTCTGTACGTAAGTAGTCCACCTTTTTTTGGAAATTTTTACGGTTATAAGCAATGCCGCCATATGGGACGTTAAATTCGCCATTGGCATTGTATCGAAACATTCCACTATAGGCAAAATTTCTAATGAAAAGAAACAATGAAGCATGTATTTCAGGAGTGATTTGATACGTTGAAGAGTAATTATAAATGTGTCTAAGGTGCATATAAAATGCACTTTTTAAAGCTGTTTCAATGTTGTTTAAAATATCAGAATTTGAAAGCACTGTTTTTAGTCCTTCTAATTCTTTCATTCGTTTACTTTTTCTTAAAAGATTGATATTTATCTCTTTTAGGAAATTTTCGTGATTAAAATTAAACGTATTGGAAAACATCTTTTTAAATGTTTCCGCATGATCAGACGAGAAAGTTTGGTAGTATTCTTTTAGTTGTTTGTCGTCGATTTTATTCTCCGTAAAAGCTCTATAATTGGTGATAAAAGGAGTTGCGTTTCGTTCCACGATTTCAGTTAGAAAATCCCAATGCTTAATCAGTTCTTCTACTGCAGCAAAAAAAGTGTCACGATTCTCATTTATAATACTTCTGTATAAACTTATTAATTCGTCAGATTTGTCATTGATGAAATAATTTTTTGCTTGAACAGCTGTGTAAACGGCTCCTCCTCCAACAAAAGGTTCGTAATAGTTTGTAAACTCGGTAGGCATATTGGGAAGAATATATTTCAATTCTTGTTCTTTCCCTCCTGCCCATTTTAAAATAGGAAAAAGTCTTCTTGAAACTACATTATTTAAAACGTTTAGTTGTGATTGATTGATTTCAGCGCCTTTATTTTCCTTTATATTTTTCATCTATCAAATGTAAGCGATGATCGCTATTCATTTCGTTTTTTCCAGTGAAAGTTTTTAACAAGAATACCCCCTGAAAGATAAATTTTCCATTTTTTTAGCTGTTTTATTACTTTTAAAAGTAGTAAAATCGGATAGGAACAAAATCGAAATCATATTCTGTTTGCTTAAAGGGTTTATATAATCCAGATGAAATGATTTCAAGGGTGATTATTCCTGTATTTTTTTGGATTTTGATTTCTCCAAAGCTATATTTTTGATTTTTAATCGCTTCCAATATCTGCTGTTTTTCAGTTCCATACACAGTGTCACGCTGACTGACTGTAATATTTGAAAATCGATCTTTTAATGCGACATTATAAATAAATTCAAAAATGGAATCGTTTTTATCTTGCTTTAAATAGTTAATGGCATGAAGTTCTATGCTTGGTAGATATTGTTGTTTCTCCACACGAAATCGAATTTTTTTTGACCAACCAGCTTGTTGTAATGAGTCGAGGAAAAACATGATTTTATCTCCTTGTATAATGATTTCTTTTATAGTACAGGAATCATTTTTAGTAATTAAATCAAATTTAGAATATCTCGTTGTTCCATAAGAACTCATGATATAATGCAACCACTGATTAGTGTTTTTATTTACAAGATCATAATTTTTTGACTGACAAAAAGAAATGCGGTAGGATAATGTTAGGATAAAAGACAATATTAATCTTTTCATGATTTTTTTTCGATAAGTTGATTTATTAATTTTCCTAAATCATCCGCATTTAAGTTTGCATAATGCCAGCCAGTTTCTCCGTTGGAAAACAAACTAATACAAGTAGTTGATCGGAGTTTAACTACAGACAAAACAAAAGTTAGTTTGAAGTGGTAGTTTTTACTTGACGATATGAATTAATATATTTTTCAAAGTCTTCAATTAATATGTCATCTTTTTCCAAATAAGGGAAAATAGAAATTTGAGAATGGATAAATGGGTAGCTATACTTTATAAAATAAATATCATTTCCAAAACATTCAATATTGATAAACATTTTGTATTCATATGGGTCAATTGGAATTAAATGTTTTTTAGACTTTATGATTTCATAATCAGATAAAAACATCGTGTTTGTTTTGTAATTTCTAAATTGGTTGGGCGTCTCGAAAACAAAAAGCAATTCTTCAAGAGGTGACTTTTTTGTGATGAATGAATACACCCTTTCAAGTGTATCTAAAACTATTTCTCTGTCATATATTCTATAAAACAATTCAAATTTTCCAT
>JBILUY010000262.1:0-3333 GCA_044370735.1 Crocinitomicaceae bacterium
TGTGATGAAGCTTTTTTAACTTCTTCAAGTGTAGGTAAAATCGATGTTATGCCTTCATTTAGTTTCTTTGAAGCAGACAACAGTCATACTGAAGCAATCTTAAAAGCTGTAAATGGAGCGAATTACGAAGGAAACAGAGTTTCTGTAGAGATTACGAAGAAAAAAGCAGAAAGAAGAAGCGGAGGTGGTGATAGAGATAGAGGATTCAGTGGAAGTAGAGATAGAAATGATCGTGGAGGTGAAAGAAGAGGTGGAAGTGGTTTTGGTGATCGTAAGAGAGAAGGTGGAGGATTTGGATCTAGAAATGGTGGAGGAGATAGAGACCGCGATCGCGAAAGAAGCTCAAGTAGACCAAGAAGTAGAAGTTCATACGGTAGAAATAATTAATTAAAAAATGGAAATTAGGAATATCGCAATTATTGCACACGTTGACCACGGTAAAACTACCTTGGTGGATAGAATGATTGAGGCAGGTACAGATGCTCAAAAACACGAAAAACCAAAAGGTGAGTTATTTATGGATAACAACGATTTGGAGCGTGAAAGAGGGATTACTATCGTTTCTAAAAACGTATCTGTTTTATATAAAGGAACAAAGATTAACATTATCGACACTCCTGGTCACGCCGACTTTGGAGGTGAGGTAGAGCGTGTGTTAAACATGGCGGATGGTGTTTGTTTGTTAGTGGATGCTTTTGAAGGTCCAATGCCACAAACGCGTTTCGTTTTAGGTAAAGCTCTTGCTTTAGGTTTAAAACCTTTGTTAGTTATTAATAAAGTAGACAAAGAAAACTGTACTCCGGAAGAAGTTCATGAAAAAGTGTTTGACTTGATGTTTGAATTAGATGCAAACGACAGTCAGTTAGATTTCGCAACAGTTTATGGTTCTGCTAAAAATGGTTGGATGTCTGACGATTGGAAAAAACCTACTGATTCAATCACACCGTTATTAGATAAAATTTTAGATTATTTCCCACCAAGAAAAATCGAAGAAGGTAATACGCAAATGTTGATTACTTCGTTGGATTTTTCAACGTTTGTTGGTCGTATTGCCATCGGTCGTTTAAATAGAGGAGAATTGAAAGAAGGTCAAAATATTATTTTGGCAAAAAGAGATGGGACCCAACAAAAACATAAAATCAAAGAGATGTTTGTGTTTGAGGGGATTGAAAGAGTAAAAGTTGCTGAAATTCAAGCTGGAGATATTTGTGCGTTAACAGGTATTGATGGTTTTGAGATTGGTGATGTAATTTGTGATTTTGAAAATCCAGAGCCTTTACAATCAATTTCAATTGATGAGCCAACGATGAATATGTTGTTCTCAATCAATGATTCACCATTCTTTGGAAAAGAAGGTAAAAAAGTAACTTCAAGACACATTCAAGAGCGTTTAACTAAAGAGTTAGAAAAAAACTTGGCAATGCGTGTATATACCACAGATAAAGCTGATAAATGGTTAGTTGCTGGTCGTGGTGTATTACATTTGTCTGTATTGATTGAAACGATGCGTCGTGAAGGATATGAGTTACAAGTAGGACAGCCACAGGTAATTATCAAAGAAATTGATGGAGTTAAGTGTGAGCCAGTTGAAGAATTGACTATCGATTTACCGGAGGAGTTTAGTGGTACTGCTGTTGAAGCTGTAACTAAGAGAAAAGGGGAGATGACAAATATGGAGCCAAAAGGAACTCGTATGACTATCCAATTCCAAATTCCTTCAAGAGGTATTATTGGTTTGAGAAATTATTTATTAACTCAAACTGCTGGAGAAGCGATTATGAATCACCGTTTCTTAGAATATCAACCATACAAAGGAGAAATTCCTGGACGTCAAAATGGTTCGTTGATTTCTATGGAACAAGGAGTTTCAATTCCTTTCTCTATTAATAACTTACAAGAAAGAGGTAGATTCTTCATTCATCCGAATGAAAACATTTACGAAGGACAAGTTATTGGTGAAAATTCAAGAGCTGGAGATATGGTTGTTAACGTTACTAAAACGAAAAAAATGACAAACATGCGTTCTTCAGGTAATGATGATAAAGTAAAATTAATTCCGCCAGTGAAATTCAGCTTGGAAGAATGTTTAGAATATATCCAAGGAGATGAATATGTTGAGGTTACTCCAGAGAACTTACGTATTCGTAAAATTTTATTGAAAGAAACTGAACGTAAGAGATCAGGTAAATAATTTCTTGTAAATAAAGATGTAAAAGGTGCTGCTGATATAGTAGCACCTTTTCTATTTTGGTGTATAACTTCCGACACTTTTTTTTTGTTTCCAAATTATTTCGTTTTACTTTTATAAAAATCCAAATTGGGAAGCCTATGTTTGATAATGAAGACGAACATTTTTTCGATGAAAGTTTCAACGAAGATTTGACAAGATTTGAGAATTCTCTTAAGGGTGAACCACTTGGGTTTATGGATAGTGATTCTTTTGAGGCTATTATAGATCATTTTTTAATTCAAGGAAATTACAATAAAGCGAAAGTGTGTGCCGAAATGGGAATTGAACAATTTCCGTTTAAATCGGTTTTTCTGTTACGAAAAGCTCAAGCTGTTTCAGGAATGGGGCAGTTAAAAGAAGGATTGAAAATTTTGGGACAAATAGATAAATTGTTTGAGGATTCGTGCGAGTTTTTATTAACAAAAGCATCTATATTCAGTCAACTAAGAGATACTAAAAATGCAATTAGATTCTTTTTAGAAGCACTTTCAGTAGCAGAACCTGAAGATAAAGATGAAATTTACATAGATCTTGCAATGGAATATGAACACGCACTTGATTTTAATGGTGCTGTTAAAATTTTAAAAGAAGCATTACAGAACAATCCAACAAATGAAATTGCTATTTACGAATTAGCATTTTGTTATGATCAATTGGGTGATTACGAACAAGCAATCGCATGTTATAATGGTTTTATAAACGAAAATCCCTATTCATTTACTGCTTGGTATAATTTAGGAAATGCATTTGCAAAACAAAATAATCATGAAAAAGCAATTTGGGCGTATGATTATAGTGTTACAATTAACGAAGATTTTTCTCCTGCATATTTTAATTTAGGAAGCTCTTATCTTTCTCTTGAAAATTACAAAACAGCCATTGAATTCTTTTTGAAATGTATAGAAATTGATGGAGATGACCCAATGTGTTTGTGTTACATCGGAGAATGTTATGAACAATTAAATGAATTGGAAAGTGCTAAAACGTATTACAGAAAAAGTTTAGATATAAATCCCGAATTGGGAGATGCATGGTTAGGTTTAGGTATTGTTAAAGATTTAGAAGGAGCAACGAAAGAAGGGTTGATTTTGTTTGAGAAAGCT
>JBILUY010000369.1:0-3324 GCA_044370735.1 Crocinitomicaceae bacterium
ACACAGCGCGCTCGCGGCTAATGATGGCTTCTCCAACAAGCTGACGTCTTGGACTGTGCGGCAAATCATTGCCGGCGACGTTGAAACGATGGCTTGTACGTTGGTCCTCACACCCCTACCAGGAGGACCCCATGCTGAAGCCCATCCACGTCATCGCCAAACTCTTCGATATGGAGGATGATGAAGTTTTGACACTACTGAAGAATCTACCCGGTCGAAACATCGTTATCAAGAACGGAAAGGTCATGGCCGATCCGACGATCGTCGCTGACCTCTTCGAGGAACACGGCGTGCCGATGCCGGATGATGTCCGTGAGCAATACTGCACGCCCGACGACGAGGACGACGATGAGGACGCCGAGGATGACGAGTGACCCCGCCTCGACAGACCGCGCAGCTATAATCGAGGCCGCGCCCACCATCACGCTACACCGTGATGGCCAGGGGGCGGTCCTTGCTGATGCCGCCGGCTTCGTTCGGGACTTCAGTGATGGCAAGTCACCCGCGACCCGCCAGGGGTACCTGACTGACGTCCGTTCCTTTTCCCGATTCGTGACTGATGGCGACGAAGTCGCAGCTGTGCGCCTCCTTTTGGAAGGAGGCGCAGGCGCAGCGAATCGTCTGGTCCATCGGTACCGGCAGCACCTCATTGGGCGACGGCTGGCGCCGAATACCATCAACAGGCACCTGACCAGCCTCGGCAGTGTCGTATCATATGCCCACTGGGTCGGTCTCGTTCCGTGGCGCCTGCAGGTCAAACGCCTGCGCGCCCGGCGCATCCGGGACGCTCGTGGTCCGGGCGTGACAGGGGTCCGCTCCATCATCTCGACTGCGCTCGTGCACCCGAATCTCCTCAAGGGTATCCGGGACACCGCGGCGCTCTGGTTGTTGTTTGGATGCGCGTTGCGCGTCAGTGAACTGGCATCCCTACGCATCACGGACGTTGACGAACGGCAGCATATCCTCCACGTCGCCGGCAAGGGCCTGCACGAGCGCGTACCCGTCTGCATCCCCGACCCAGCCATGGAAGCACTCCGGCGGTGGCTGCGTGTGCGCGAGTCCAAAGTCCGCCCGCTCTTCTATCGGCTCGACCGTGGCCATGGCGGTCGCCCCATCACCCGCCGCGGTCTGTTCAAAATGGTCCGACTGCATGCCAGCCAAACGGGCATCATCACCAGGCCGCACGGCCTTCGGCACGCGGCCATCTCGTCCGCCTTTGATCAGGGCCTCCCCTTGCGGGACATCATGGCCTTTTCCCGGCATCGATCCGCCGACGGCATCGCCCATTACGATGACGCCTTGCGCCACGAGGTCGGCGGCAAGATTGCGGACCGTGTCGCCTCCAGCCTCGGCACCGTTGCGTAATTCAGGTAGAAATCAGCGCCGAACCTCCGCGTCCCCTCGTGGTGCCCAAATCCGCTGATATGGGAACCGAACTGACACCGTGAGGGACGCCAACCGGCCCGTATACCCCCACCCGAAAAATTGCCATCGTACCATTTTTCCAATCCTCGTGGCTGGAAAATTCTGCTTTGACCACTTTTTTGGGGGTCTCACTCGCACCTCCGGACCAGCCCAATGGGTTCTTTTTGCCCCGTGAATGATCAACCAGCGTTCTACGGAGTCGATCTGGCGAATCGGCTGGCCGCCTGGCGAACCCAGCGGTGCAGCAGGACCTGATCCTGCCGCAGACCTGCGCACGCTGGAAAGCCGCATGGAGTCGCTGCCGCTTGGCTTACGGCGCGATGTTGCCGATCGCCTCGACGACGGCTCCGGCTGCCTCTCCGGTGGCCGTGGCCACCGTCTCCGCAGCCTCTCCAGCGGCGCTGGTGGCTGATCCTGCAGCGTCTGCCACGCCTTTCCCGGCGGAGCGTGCGGCTTCGCCAGCTGTCTGCAGCAGGTCGAGTCCCCAGTCGGCGGCGTGCTCCAGGACTTCGCCGCAGACTTCGGCCACGGGGTTGCCGGTGTCGCGACGTTCGGGGGGCGGATACGGGGCGCGGGGTTTCATGCCGAGGACATATGCAAGGCGGTTTGGTGATGCCAGCTCCATCGCTGACCAGCGACCAGGACACGGATGTCCGCGGGACAGACTGAATTCAGTCAAGGAGGATCTGCCGGAGATTCGCGATAAGGGGTTACAGCCGGTGTGTGGAGCGTTGAGTTGGCAACGGCAGCGTGATCGGATAGCGCCATCCGCATAATGTATGGCCGCTCGTATTGTACACTCGTCCCGCTTGGTGAACCAAAGCGGGCCATGAAAAAATGAGTAGGCGTCAACCTGGCCGAATGGCCCGTAGCCGTAGCGGCCGCGTGTTCTAGACCGGAACGCGCATGGAACGAATGCGTCACGGGTCCGTGCGCGTCGAATATTTAGGCAATTAATGACGCGATGTCTTTCCCTTCATGCATAATGGAGCACGTCATGCCATCAAATGAATAGAAAGCCGTCGTTAAACCAGGTATGATAAGGTTGGGCGTCCTTATAATCCCAGAATGCAACACGTGTTTGAAAAAGCAGTCATTGTGGCCAAAATATATAGCGCCAAATTCAATGTTTTCGGACTGAACGCAAGAAAACAACAAATGCCAATATTCACTTTTGGGGATATGGTCCGTTAGTATTTTGCGGAAATGCGTTGTTGGCTTGATTGTAATTCCACAATTGAAAGCTGATTCTCCCTTAACAAACCGCAGAATATTGTCAAATGACCTAATCGATATTCCACGACATATCATCAACTTAATAGTCGAATACGCAACGCCTCTGTAAAAGTTCTCATCAATAACCATATCTAACGCACACCTTACAATCTCGTTGTTTTCCTTTGACTTAAGCTCTGACTCGCCCAAGGGATCGCCCATTACACTTCTTTTCATGCGATCACACGTTATGTTTGATATATCGCGCAATAATTCCTTGCTGCAAAATATTCGCAATTCATATCCGCGACGCATGTAAATTCTGTCCCATAGTTTGTCTGCCATGTACATTGCATTTGGATTCTCGAAATACACCGTTTCTGTTGCCCCACGATATTTAAATTCAATTTTATCATGATACCTCACATTGCCATTTTCGTCTAGTCGCGCAGGCAAAGCTTGGTCTAGGTATTTAAAGCGAAAGAACGGACTTTCACTCGTATTTTCGCAATCCAAAAGAGGATTATATATACGACGACGCTTTCCTTTTGTATTCGGATTTGCAAGTCCAAACTTCGTCCTCATCCAACCGTTAATTGAACGTCTTCCTGTATATTTTTCAACACGTCCGCCAATTTCGTTATCGCATTGTTCGCATATTCGTTTACTCGTCAAATCAGGAGT
>JBILUY010000340.1:0-3312 GCA_044370735.1 Crocinitomicaceae bacterium
CGTTGCAGGGTCGGGCATATTCTCAGCAGCCTCTGACGAAGATCGCACCCACGTAGAAGAGGCGATGCACCTTTGTGCTTGCTGGGAGCTTGCTCACCGGGATTTGCGCGAACTGAGTGGTGGAGAGCGACAGCTGGTGGCAGTGGCTCGGGCTTTGGCCCAGGGGGCTAAGATCCTCTTCTTGGATGAGGGGCTTTCAAGAATGGACCTGCACCACCAGGCCCGGATGGGGGAGCTTCTCCAGCGGCTCTGCCGCGAAAAGGGATATACGGTTCTCCTGGTTTCACACGACTGGAATTTGGCCACGGAGTGGGCCACTCGTTGCATTCTTCTGAAGTCGGGCAAGATCCTCAAACAGGGCATACCTGCCGAGGTGTTGACTTCCCAGAGCCTGGAAGAACTCTATCCTGGTGCACCGGTGTGGGTAGGTCCCCATCCATCACATGGTGGACCGAGAATCTACTTCGGCTCCCAGCCCCGCTCCTAGGTCACCCGGGAAAATCGCCGCCCTGATCCCGGTCGCACTCAATGCGGATGTCTTCGCCGCTCGGAAGGAGCAATGAAATCTGTGATCCCGTGGGCAACAGGACCGTTGAGTCGGTCTGTATCCCGCCCTCTGATGCTGGTACAGAAATGTCTTCGCCTTCGGCGCGGCCGGGAAAATCTGGCTCCACGGGCTCGGGGATCCGACCTGTGCGAGACGTGCAAAGGTAACGGGTAGTCGTAAGTGCCGTCGAAACGAAATAGCTCTCTCCGGGTTGCAAGCGGATGACAAACAGGCCCCGCGCGAAGGCAGTGGGGTTCGACAAAACACCGAAGAACACTGCAGTGAGCGAGATGAAGCGTACGGAAGTTTTTTCGAGTGATTGAATCATGGGGTGGGGCCTTTCACTTCAAACTGATGACCTGGACCGTTTGGGGGCGCTCTTACAGAGTTTCAATCCTGGAAGCAAAAGGTTTTAGATATAGGCGTAGGGGACCTGGAACTTTATCTCGTGATGATACCGTGAACGGCCGTGGCCTCCCCGGAAACATCGGCTACTTCGATGGTGAAGCGACCCCTTGCCGACTGGGGGACGGGGAGCCTGATTACCGAGAGCCCCGTGCCGTAGCCACCTTCCGTGCGAAGCCGTTCCCCGTTTGGGGCACGAATGGATTCAATAAAGAAGCTCCAAATTCCAGGGAAAGCACCGTTAGGAGCGGTCAGGCGCTCCCTGAAATCCCAGGCAAAACCCTCACCCTGTTCGGGACTAAAAGCGGCATAGACCGGTGGGTGGTCGTAGATATTCCCGCCCATTCGATCGTTGGTAGCAATGGCGAAAAAGTCCGGGGCTTGTGGAAACTCGCCGTCCCCGAACTCCGTGACGGAGGTCCCCTGGCTTGCGAGGACGCGCCGAATGACGGGGGGCACGCCGTCTTCGAGTCCCGTTGAGTAGTACTCCGGGTTGAGTCTGACACCAGACGGAGTGATGATGTTGTAATGGGTGTGGTGATAATCCCCGCCCGGCCAGGCGAGGGTATCGCCCAAGTAGGAGCCCGCTGCGACCAATGCGTCAGTATCGCCGGACTTCAGGATCTTGAGCACTTCGGGGGCGATGTGCTTCTCGTCCATGTGATGAAATTCGAATCGATATCCATCGTTCGTAATCACGGCGATCTCGAAATAAGTGGAATCCCCTGAGGCAGGCCACGGCTTCCAGTGCTTCTTCATCGAGCCATCCGGGTTGTTGCTGTACCCGTAATGACCGGCCTCAATTCGCCCATCTATTGGCGTTTTAAGAGGTGCGCGGGCCGCCACCCGCAAATCGCATCCGCCGTGAAAATAGGGGCCCTGCCCGTAGGATTGAAACTCGAGCATCGAGTTGCCGATGCTGTGCTGGGCGTCCGCAAACTCGACCGGCCACGCCAAGGCATGAGCATCCCACCCCGGACGTTCCGGCTCGAGGCCGGGGGCAAGCGGGGTCTCTACCCGCGGGGCGATATATCCGAGTGTGCGCCAGTCGGGTTCGCTCCGGATAGGTACGTCCGCATGAAGGGCGGAGGCTGGAACCAAGAGCGCTATGAGACTAAGGGGGGTGGCGAGCCTGAAGGTTTTGGTCTTTGGAGCGAGGGACATTTCTTCAAGCAATCATGAGCGATCTAAAAGCGCAAATCCGGCGGGGTTGGCCTTGGACGGGGAGAAGACTGGGATAAGGGTTCTGCGGCCAGGTGCGTTTAGCCACGCGAGGTGTTCGAAAGGCTCCTGCGGGAGCATTAAATCGACCCAGCCACGCATCCTCGGGTTGTCGTCCACCGGCGGTTTCGGCATCCTGATAGAGTGAGGCACAAAAGGGTTGAAGCATCCGACACGCCATGGACGATATCCAATTTCATCGCACTTGAATCCGGGCTGGTTCGGACGCTGCGTGCCCATCGCTCCCAGGAACAAGTCAATCGCAAGGTTGGATTCAAGGATTTCAATGGGATCGCCAAAATTGAACAAGGAAGGCGGCGCATGCTTTGGCGAGAGTTCGTCAAACTGTGTGCATTCTGCCAATTGGATCTCGCGGCCACCCTTCGAAACTTGAATTTGCATCTTCGGGAAAGGCAAACTCCTTTTCGGGACGAAGGAAGGCTTGTCGATCTTCTCACGTCCGGCTATCCGGCGATGGCTTTCAACCGGGTGAAAGGCTGGCCCGTTTCCAAGCTTGCTCGCCTCAAGAGTGGCGCGGCGCCGCTAAAACTAATCGATCTACTCGTGATTTTCTCACGAAACGATCTGCAGTTTGGGGAGCTGGTCGAAGCAATCTCGGGTAGCCGCGAGCTTTTGAGGCCGTTTGGGCTGAGCTCATCTGAGATGAACTCCAAGCTAGTCATGAGTGACCCTTGGATTGGAATCTTCTATTCGATCCTCGAATTAAAGGAGATCCGGGGAATGCCCGCAGACAAGGTCGCCGCACGGCTTGCCCTGTGCGCAATATCGGGCATGAATGAGCCAGAGTTTCAGAATTGGCTCTCCTGGATGATCGAGCAGGGCGCGATACGGGAAGAGGAAGGGAAATACCTTCCCGGTACATATCAGTGGTCGTTCAGTGGGACCGTGCCCACCCTGAATGCGCTCCAAGCTCGCATGGGATATCATCTCGCAACGAATCGCGCACTGCCGCCCGAGAGTCGCCAGCCGGGCGCCGTCAACTTTCAGTTCCTGGCCTCAAATGCGGTGTACCTCAAGCAAATGGGGGAGGAAGTGAAGGCGCTTCGGGAGCGCTTGTTTTCACTTTCTCGAGAATGCCTGAAGAAAGGGGAAGCTGACCGCATCGTCCTCGCTGAGAC
>JBILUY010000334.1:0-3297 GCA_044370735.1 Crocinitomicaceae bacterium
CATTATCAGCAATACGGCTTGGAATATCAATATCGTTGATTGCAAACGTCAGTGGCCGCTCAATAGACCACGTGATCTTGTTGGTTCCTTTTTGGGCGTCAACCGTGATTGTGCCCAACGGTGAATTAAGATCATATTCTTTTTGCGGAAGTTGAGTCGCTGCTGATCGTTGAACGGTTGGTTGTTCAACTGCTGGCGTTTGTTCCACACTAGCCGTAGCCTTGTTACGCAAACGCTCAAACTCACGTTGCGTTTCGTGGTCTTTATGAATCCATCCCGTTTGCATTAACCGTAGGTCTTTCGTGTAAACTCGGTAGCGAGTACCTGGAGGCTTCGCACGGTCGTAAGCTTTTGTGCCGTTTCAACGTATACTCTGCTGCGACGGTATTTGCTAAAGGGTACTACCAAAGCTAAAGCCTCTCGAGTAGCATAACGCCCTAGGTTATCTTTTTCGTTGTTTGATACAATAGTTCCGCCAGGTGTATTGGAACGCGACCGCCATGGATTGCCAAGGCCAAATGGCCCAGGAACTGCTTCAAAATTCTTTTTGATGATGTCGATTGTCAATACCGGAACTTCGTTTGAGTAGCTCGTAGCTCGCAACTCAATGGTCAGTTTAGGATCAGGAAATGTGATACTATACTGATACGCAAGGTAATTTTTGGTGTCGTATTGACCGTCAAAAATGACTTTATCAAGTTGAAAATCACTTTCGCCATTGCCAATATCGTGCGTAATGATTGTTGCCGGTATCTCTCTAAACGGATAAGGCCCAACATACTCATTGACCCATGACAATGCTTTAGCGTAATACAGCCACGCTTGCACCGATATACCTGTCGCAGGATCAAAGTTGCTATACGTTCTGTTGTAATACTCATCGTAGCGGTAATTGCTTTTATTGACCCAAAACATGCCCAGCAACCGTGGCTTATTGTTTGTGGAGTCGTTACCCGTTGCACGGTACACCTTTGCCGACACATACCGTGATAGGTTAAATTTCATTCGCCAGCGTCGACTATGAGTATAAGGTCGATTGTTTGAGGATTCGTGAACAATCTTCAAAATGTCACCTTTCCATTTTGGTCGAACTCATTAAGAAACGCTCCAAATACTGGTAGATCTGCGTGTTGCACATGCCATGTTTTTGCAGCAAACGAATAAACAAGTCGGTATTCTTCCTGCGGTATTTGATTTGGCTGTCCGCCAAAATCGTTCGGTTCATCTCCCACAACCATTGATGGCGATGATATAACCAGCTCATCCTTAAATTCATCGTAGCTAACTTCGAGATACGGATTGCGTCCATACTCATCGTATGGAAACTGCGGCAATGTAATCTTTGTCGAGTAATACGGCGGTGCGTTAGTTGCCATCATTTTGTAAAACGTAAGCACCGATTCAGCCAGGTTTTCTGGCATACGTCCGTCGCTAATCCATACGCCACCTTCGTTAGCCCAAATGACGCCAAGGGGTGTGGTGATGACCGTTTTTTGGTCATACGTTCCTTGCCCAGGAATCTTATCGAGATACTCCCATGTTGTTTGATTGACAACATCGGGCAGTTGAATGCGATGCACCTCGCTAGAGTTGAAGACCCACAACTGCTCACGGTACTCTGCTAAAGCCGTATGTGGCAAACCGCCAACCTTAAGGAAGTTTTCTTCACTGAATAGATCAAGAGTAATAACCCCTGATTGCACGTCAGAGTAACGCAATATGGCCTGCTCTTCGTCTCCGTACTGGTCAATACATTGCCCAATAAAAGTGCGACCTTTGATATTGGTCACTAGACCAGCACCTCGACCTTGCCAGTATTGTCCTGAACTGTTGAGCGACAGCGTTGTTGAAACAGGGTAATCCCACAAGATGAAATCGGGCGTTAGCTCTGTGGAAGCTGACGATCCAGTATTATCTTCATCTTCATGTTGACCCGTAGCAACAAGAAACCCTGTGGACGCATCGGGGCCTTTTTCAACCCAACTGTTTGTAGCGGTTGGATTACCTGTGTAAAATTGCTTCCAGTACTGCTTGTCGTTGCTATTACGAAAGCTGTGGTAGGGAGTACCGTCTCCATCAAGGATGTACCGTTTTACTAGTCGGTACTGGTTAAGTTCCGTTTGCGATGGTATTTCTGGCAGCATATAAATGCCTTGTTGTGGCTCTTGTACGGAATACAGACCTACACTTTGAAATGCCGATTCGGTTGACGGTTGAGCACAATAAAGGTTTAGAGATTCGATACCCTGCTCAAAAACATCGCTAAAACGTGCTTTCGCAATTTTGATCGTGACAAAAACAACCTTTGCGTTTGTATGTTCGCGCCGATATCCAGCTGTATTGGCATCGCGATAAGGAACACCACTTAGATCCGGAACGGCTGTATCTGGATAACGTGCCGCTGGACGGGAGTATATACGAGCACGCTGTCTTTCGATTGTGACAAAATTGTGCTCCCCTGCTTTAGAGACAAATGGGTAATTGCTGGTAGGATTAAATGGCTCTATGCAATATGGCTTGTATGATGTGTAAAGCCTATATCGAACGATGTTACCCTCTGGGGTGATATTGGTTGTTGGCTCAGCCAAAGCAAAACCTCGGACATTAGCAACAAGAGCAAGCTTTCCATTGATACGTACTTGTTGATCTTTGAGCAAGTAATATTGCTCTGTAACTGATTGCCGATGAGCTGCTGGCCCTGATCCAATAACCTCTAAAAACGATTTGTCATCAACAACGTACGGTGTAACCGAAATCGTTCCGCCGCCTTGTCCATTGGTGTTTGTCAATCCAAAGGCTGCTGGCGACATTGTACTTGATGGATAGTGCATTGCTGGATATGGCTCGTAATCATCCATTTGCACCGTATGTACGTGTCGAGATAACAGTATCTCCGCTCCACGAATTGTTGCCGTCAATGCCAGTGGTAACTTTTCGCCTTTCAACCATGGACGAGGTGCGTTGCTTGCAAGATAATCTGGCAAACTAATACCAACTGTCCAATACACTGAATCAGTGATTTCTTTAAAATCATCGCCTGTCTTGCCATTTCCAACCTTAATATCAAGTCCATTTGGCCCAGGCTTGATCAACGATGTACCAACAATCTTTGTATTACGCTGTATGTTGCTATATGTAATAACACCATCAATGATTGATATGGTGTCATACGTTGCAGTTGCGCCATAGTCGCCACGGTGTATCTTCCAATAATCATTGGTGAGGGCTACAATGTCGTAGTTTTTAGGTATTTCCAGCGTATGAATGTAGTTAGTATACTTATTCAAATAAGCATAC
>JBILUY010000358.1:0-2954 GCA_044370735.1 Crocinitomicaceae bacterium
CATCCCCCATGTGCGTCGGTTTGTCCCGTGCCTCGGGCACGGCTCAACGACTTCGGGCGCCTTCTCGTCGCCCTGCGCGGCGTGTCCGGCAAGGCACTGTCGCACGCCCTCGGCATACCAGCCTTCGCCGTCAGCCGCATGCTCCATGGGCGGTGCGGTATTCCGCCAGATCGGCTCGCAGGTCTCTCCGTCCTGCTACGGTGCCCACCCGAATTGCTCGTCGAACCGTCGATCAGCGCCGCACGACTCGAACAGATCCTGTTGCGAAGCGCGCGCCACCTCTCCCAAACCGACCAACGCCTGGCCTTCAGGAAACAGGATCAGCTTGGGCGTTCTGGATCGTCTGCCGACCACCGCTTGGTGAACGGCACTACCGCAACAGCAGCAACGGGCGACGTCGATCGCCTCTAGTCAAACTGGGTCGCCGTCGGCAACGATGCGAACTGCGATGCCGTGATCCGCCGGCTATTGGCTGACTCCGACGACGTTTCCCCACCTCCAAAACCTACACAGAAGCGTCCTGCGCTTCGCAAGGATCCATTATGTTCTCTCATACCCCGTCGTCTTCGGACGACATCATCTCGTTCACCTACCCGACTTTCGCCTTCTACGCTCCTGCCGGTCGGCTTGCGGCCACTATCAGTGCGGCTACCGAACGCCTCGCCCGTCATCCTGAGGACAAGGAGCATATCTACCAAGATGTTTTCGCGCAGATTGAACCGCACGTGGACACCCTCAGAAGGACCATGCCACCGGGTTGGCAGGCGTTTTCCCTCTATGGTCAGGGGGCGATACCGCTGGGGTGGGTCACATACCAGGGTTTCCCTGGCCTGTGCGCTGCCTTCGCGGCGGGGTTGGTGCTCGCCATCCCCGATAGCCCGGACAGGCCCTTGCCCATCACGCCCAGTAACTGCCACCTGCACGGCATCCCCTCCGATGATGAGGCGATACGCACTGGCAACAACCAGAAGGGAAAGCCAGACCGGGGGTGTATTGCCGGACTCTGGTCTCGTCGCACCAAGGAGCATATCGACCTGCACGAGACCGGACTGCTGCGTATGGACTTCGACGACATCGATGAGGTGCAAAAGCGTAGGATCGTCCAGCATCTCACGACCTGCGGCTATCCGCTGATCTGCACCCCGTCGTTCAGCGCCCGGGAGGGCAAGGCGAAGTGCCATATCTTCCTGCACGACGACCGGACTGTGCCCATCAGGCTCATCGACGATCAGTACGGTGCGATTCTGCGGCACGTGCTCGGCGACAGGTGGTATGGTCTGCATGACTCCAGCCAAGGGCGCGCGACGCAATTGACGTTCTTGACGGCGGTTCAGCGCCGCCTGCAGGAACCTGATCACGCGGTCGTCATCTGCGGCGGAAATGCCGCGTGGACTGCCGGACTGCCGCAAGAGGCCCGTCAACGTGACGAGAAAGGTGCCCTCCCCCTGGACTGGTGGCTCCGGCAGCCTCGCCGTCCCCAACGTGACACATCCTACGAAAACGATCTCGTACGGGCCTCCTGGCCGCATCCCGTGTGCCCGGCACTGATCGCCACCTGCGATAGGCATCGACTGGCGCTCGTTTCCTGCATTCATCTCGCCAAAGCGCGCGACATGTCGAGCCAGCAGCAAGTCGAATTCCTGCAACATCTGGAACAGAACATCAAGGCCGTGAAGCCTGGCTCCATGCACAACCTGGCATGGTTGCTTCGGCGCTTCCGCGAGGACCAACGCCGCCACTTCAACCTCTGAGGCAGACATGGCACGCACCATCTCCATCCAATCTACTACCACCTCTACCACAAAGACTCCCATGAAAAGCTCCCGAACATCTACCGTCACTCCCCCGTCACAGCAGAAAAACGCGCTGGCACAAACCAGCAAGAAAAAGATGAAGAAGACGAAGAATAAACACACTCCCAGTGCTAACCCCACGGCCCACGTCGGCAGCACTGTAACTGCAACGCCAAGTGCGCAGCCTATGCCCATCTGGGACTGTCACGCCTTCAGCTCTTTCACTTGGGCGGACCTGACTTCCGAGAACATCAGGTCGGCATCCTTGTGTGAGGAAATTCGCAACCGCTTGTGCTGGGCGGCAGAGAATTCGCCATTCTGTACGAAATTCTACCGCGCTGCGACGGAAATTAACCACTGGCTGGAGACCTCCGGTCGGTTGGACGCCAGCACGACGGAATCATTCGCCAACGCCATTCAGGATCTGCTGGAGTACCTCAAAGGAAAACCAAAACATGAACCGACGGACCATCCGAAGGATGAGGAGATAGCACTCGAAGCTATCGGCGGGAGAAGTGTCATCTATATCACGACGCAAGAGGCCAAGGTCGCCGATCAAGTCGTCCGTGCACTCGCATGGAGGCACCGTCACGGCAAGGATGTGAACCTGTATGCGTATGGCTCCATGCTGGCGAACTGCGTCAGCGGCCGGCTGCGGGAAGTGCGGGCGCAGCAAGTCCGCTCCCACCTGACGCGGCACTGCTGCTTTGTCGGATGGGTCCGGAACAAGGAGGATGGAAAATGGGCGCCAGTTCATCCACCAACGTGGTTGGTTGATGACGTGGTGTCCCGGGCGGACTGGCCGGGGTTGCCTGCACTCCGCGGTGTGGTGCAGTACCCAGTCTTCCTCGGTGATGGGCGCGTCCTGAGTGCCCCGGGGTACGACGCTATGTCAGGGTTGTATGTCGCAGAGGGGACCTCTTCCATCGTGGTGCCGGAACATCCGACACGGGAGGATGCTCAGCGCGCGGCGCACTTCATCTATGAGGAGTTGTTCAGCGACTTCCCCATCGACGACCCAGCAGCAGCCTCGGTCATGTTGTCGGCGTTGTTGACCATTAATGCGCGCTTCGCCATCAAGGGGGCCTGCCCGGGATTCATGATCGATGGCAGCGGGCCTGGAGTCGGCAAATTAAAGATCACCCAGACCATCGCCACGGT
>JBILUY010000264.1:0-3284 GCA_044370735.1 Crocinitomicaceae bacterium
ATGAGTAAGGTTGATTTTCCAAGGGATTTCGAAGTCTAAAATTTGTTCAGGATGAAGCATAAAATAATTTAAATCTGAATTCCAAACCCCATTAAAAGCTTCTTTGTTTTCCTCAATTTTGCGTTTGCTTGATTCGGAAGTAATGGTAAAAGTGGTGTTAAAGTTGGTGTTTAAAAATCGCCCTATGGATTGACCATTGTTGTAGGCAAATTCTTTTTTAGTTTTAAGTGTTGTTGGATCCCAAGCATAGGGGCTAAAAGTGGATGATGCCACAAAACTGATACTATTGGAAGGACTAATACGTAGAGATAAACTCAAATCAGATAATTTCATTGAATCTCGTAAAAAGTCATAATTTCCACTGATAGAAAGTGCTTCGATTATTTTAGTTTTTTTGAAACCAGTAATGGTGTCTTTGTTAGATTTTCTTTTTAGTTCGAAGGTATTCATTAAGTTAAAACCGAGTAAGCTTGAGGCACGTGGTAAAGATTGAGAGAAAGCACTTCGTTCGTAGGTTGAATAATAGTATTCTTTATTGGAAGCACCAATGTACGAATCTCTTTTAATAGTTGATAAAGGTGAATAGGAATAGGAGAAACTAGGAGTTAAAATATGTCTCATTAGAGGTTGTTTTTTACCTATGAATTTGTAGTAGGCATAAACTTGTGTACTTAAAGAAACACTCGCGCTCATTGATTGAAACATTCCTGTTTCCTTGTACATCGATGAAACTACATTTTTTGTCAGTGTGTCGTAACTCAGTTTTGTTTGTTGGAAATTTATAACGTGATTATAGTTAAAAGAAGGCGAGAGAGACCATGTGTTTTTAAATATTTTCATGGTTGAAGTGACGGTAACTGCTTGCTTTATACCAGAAATAAATTTATCAGTAATTTGTTGGAAATCCTTTTGTTTAAGTAAAGAATCTCCAAAAGTAGAAGAGTTATTAAAGTTTCCATTATATGAAATACCTATTTGGTCAAACCACTTATCTCCTCCAATTCTGTTTTTAAATAAAAGTTTAGTCGGCGAAAAACGAGTAGCATTAACATTCAAGTTGGGACTAGTTACCTGAATGGATTTTGATTGTGTATTTTGATTTGTCGAAATTTTCATCCCCATGGTAATTGGTTTACCTGGAAAACTTCGGTTTAAATTAATATCTGACTGAAAAGCATTGTTAAAATAAACTGGATTTGCTGTAGTAACAATGTTTTTAGGATTATTATCTGAAATAAAATTAACATTGGAGTTAAAATTCCAGTAAGGGTTAGACTTTTGGTCTTTTGTATGGTTCCATTTGAACATAATTTTCCCGTTTTTTGAATAATCAGGAAATCCGGTGTTATTTTGTTGATATTCTAAGTGAAAGCTCCCATTGAATTTATATTTAATTCGATATTCAGTTGTGTTTGAGATCGCATAACTTCCTGAAGAGTATAAATTACCTAAAAAAGTAGTATGTAAACTGTCATTGATCGGCAAATAATATCCTAAGTCGGTGAAACCCATACCAAACATGGAGGAAGGGGCAAGTTTAGGAATTAAAAATCCTCTTTTTTGCATGTTTACCTTTTGTTTTGATTGAGGGATAGCTAAAAAGGGTAATCCAATCGGTGTTCCAATATCTCTGAAATAAATATTCATTCGTTTGGAAATAATTTTTTTGTTTGGAATTAAAATTGCTTTAGATAAATGAAAGTGAAAATGAGGCTCTTTTAAATCACAAGTCGTAAATTTTCCGTCTCTGAAGTGAATTTGTTCGTTTGTTTGTCTTTTCGCTACTTCCATCTGTAAATACGTCTCTTGTTGTTTTACAGACATTTCTTGGATATATCCTTTTTTTGTGTTTAAATTGAAACGTAATGTTCCTGCATGTACTTCTTCACCATCTTGAATAAGAATAGGTTCTCCAATTCTCTTTCCATTTTTATCGGTAGAATAACTTGCGAAAACTTCTTTTTTATCTAGGTCGAAAAGAATATATGAAGCGGATATTTTTATACCATCATACTCTAAAATAGCTTCTCCGAATAAGTGTGTTTGTTTGGTCTCTAAATTGTTGAAAATAGAATCTTTCGCATAAAATTTACCTGTGGAAACTATGTTTTTATCAATTAGGTAAACAGTGTCTTTTTTTTGTTGTGCAAACAGAGAAAAATTGCTTATTAACAACGCAAGGAAGAAAAGTCTGTATGTAAATTTTAAAAACGACAATTTATATAGATATTTTTGCGTTAGTTATCAAAAATGATGCAAAACTAAAAAATTACTCTTTACTCCTATAAAAAATGAAGCGTTACTTTCAGTTATTTCTATTATTATTAACATTTTTTGTTGTTGTATTTCAAGTTTCTGGACAGAAGAATAAAAATACAGGAGCAACATTAAAAACCATCTGTATTGATGCAGGTCACGGAGGGAAAGACCCTGGATGTCATGGAAGTAATGCAAATGAAAAAACAGTTTGTTTAGCGATTGCTTTAAAATTAGGAGCTAAGATTAAAGAAGCTTATCCAAACGTGAATGTGGTTTATACGAGAGATACAGACGTTTTTGTAGAATTAGATGATCGTGCCAAGATTGCAAACAGAAATAAAGCGGACCTGTTTATATGTATCCATGCAAATTCTGCTTCTCCCGCAGCATATGGAACTGAAACCTTTGTTTTGGGATTACATAGAACAGAATCACAACAGAAAATTGCTGAAAGAGAAAACTCAACGATTTATTTGGAACATGACAAAGGATCTCAATATAAAAACTTTGATTTAAGTCCAGATGCGATTATTGCTAGGCAATTGCAACTTTCTGTGTTTTTGGATCATTCCATAAATTTTGCCTCGAAATTACAAGATGAATTTAAGCGAATTGGTAGATATAATAGAGGGGTAAAGCAAGCAGGGTTCATTGTTTTGTACAAAACAACGATGCCATCGGTTTTAATCGAAACGGGGTTTTTAACTAATCCGAATGACGAAGTTTTTCTGAGTACTGAATCATCTCAAGACAAAATGGCTCAAGCTATGTTTGATGCTTTTAAAAAATACAAGGCAGAATTAGAAGGGGTAGATGAGATTAAAGGAACAAAAAAAAGCAACATTGAAGAACAGGTAGTTGTAGAAGAAAAGCCACAAAGTTCTCAACAAACTTCAATAGAAATTAAAAATCCAAGTTCGGATAAAAAAAATGTCATTATTTTTAAGGTTCAAATCGAAACTTCAGACAAACAGGTAAGCGTGAATGCCAAACGTTTTAATGGGTTGGAAGTAGAAGAATTGCAA
>JBILUY010000072.1:0-11941 GCA_044370735.1 Crocinitomicaceae bacterium
ATTTGTATATAAAAAATTAGTCACTTGGAATTTATTAAAGATATATCTATTGTAGTCCCTTTGTTCAATGAAGAAGAATCGTTGCCGGAACTTTTTTTGTGGATTAAAGATGTGATGAAAAAACATCAATATTCGTATGAAGTAATTTATATTGATGATGGTAGTAAAGACAAGTCTTGGAAAGTCATAGAGAATTTGTCTAAGGAAAATGATACTATTAAAGGAATAAAATTTCAGCGTAATTATGGCAAATCTGCAGCTTTACAAAAAGGATTCGAAGCAGCAGTTGGTAGGGTTGTAATTACAATGGATGCAGATTTGCAAGATAGCCCTGATGAAATTCCTTTTTTATATGAAATGATTGTAAATGAGGATTACGATGTTGTCTCAGGTTGGAAAAAGAAAAGACATGACCCACTTTCAAAAACTATACCTACCAAATTATATAATTGGGCTGCAAGAAAGTTAACAGGTATTTATCTTCACGATTTCAATTGTGGATTAAAAGCCTATAAAAACGAAGTAGTGAAAAGTATTGAAGTGTATGGAGATATGCATAGATACATTCCGCCATTAGCTAAATTTGCAGGTTTTACTAAAATTGGTGAACGAGTAGTTGAGCATCAAGCCCGTAAATATGGAACTACTAAATTTGGTTTAAATCGTTTTGTAAATGGTCCTTTAGATTTACTTTCTGTAGTCTTTATGGGGAAATTTGGAAAAAAACCAATGCATTTTTTCGGAGCCATCGGTATGTTGATGTTTATTATCGGCTTTTTCTTTGCTTCTATATTAATCATCGATAAGTTATTTATTCACGAACATTCAAAATTATTAGTTGATCGAACAGAATTTTTATTGACATTGGTTTGTATGATTTTGGGGGTTCAATTTTTTCTAGCTGGATTTTTAGCTGAGTTAATAGGTAGAAATTCATCGACTAGAAATAATTATTTGATTGAAAAGGAGATAGGGTGTTAAAAGATGTAATTGATTTTTCTTGGACTTTATTTCTTGACCGCGACGGTGTAATAAACCATCGTGTTTTGGATGGTTATGTTCAGAAAATTGAAGATTTCCATTTTAATCCTGGAGTACTTGATTTTTTAAAATTTGCTCATTTACATTTTCATAAAATTGTTGTGGTAACAAATCAACAAGGAGTTGGAAAAGGTTTGATGTCAATGGAGGATTTAGTTAGCATACACAATTATATGTTAAATACAGTTATTAAACATAATGGTAGAATAGATAAGATATATGTTGCAACAAATTTAAAAGATTCTGTAGATAATATTCGTAAGCCTTTACCGTTTATGGGGTATCAAGCTAAGCAAGATTTTCCAACTATTGATTTTTCTAAATCAATTATGATTGGAGATACAAATAGTGATTTGTTATTTGGTAAAAACTTAGGAATGAAAACTATTTTGGTAGAAACTATTGAGAATATATCTGTAGGTTATGATTATAAAATCAGTCATTTATCTGAATTAATTTTTTAAAAGTATGAAGTTAGTATTAATTGGAATTGTGACTTTCTTTTTTTGCATGTCTTTTTCAGCGCAAGAAAATAAAATCGATTCGAAAGGAAAAAAACAAGGATTTTGGAAAAAATACGTCCCGAATACTTTTGTATTAGATTATGAAGGAACATTCGTGAATGATATTCCTGTTGGTGAATTTATATACTATTTTAGAAATGGAAAAATTAAAGCTAAAATGTTTTTCAAGGATAGTGGAAAGGTTTGTTATTCAACAGTTTTTCACGATGCTGAATACAATTTTCCAATGGCTTCTGGTAAGTTTATAAATCAATTAAAAGATAGTGTTTGGTCTTACTGGGGACCTTCTGGTAAAATTAATATGATTGAAACATATAAATTGGGTGTGTTAGATGGAAAAAAATTGATTTATTATGTACCAGAATTGATAACTGATAAGTCTGTTGTTATTGCTCAAGAATTGAATTACAAAAATGGTAGAAAAGAGGGTGAACAAAAAGAGTTTTTTGATAATGGGGTTTTGAAGTCCAAAATGTTTTATGAGAATGATAAGATCGCAGGAATTGTAATCACAAATTCACCAAATGGAGTTATCGCAATGAAAGATAATTATGTAAATGGGATGAAAGAAGGGTGGTGTTATGCATACGATGAAAATGGAAATGAAATAAGTAAGATCTATTTTAGAAAGGGAGTACGTTTGGATGAAAAACAAACAAAAGCTTATTTGGATCAACAACGGTCAAAAAAATAGATGGTGAAAAATACAATTTACATTTTTTTCGTTCTATTTATTCTGTTTTCTTGTAAAAAAGAAAATGAACCATCATCACAAAAAGTGATTGCTGATGATTATACCGGTTTAAAAATAGGTAATGTTCTTTTTTATGATGTTAAATATGTTTTTCATGATGATCAAGTAGATAGACATGATACAACATACTTTAAAATCAAATCAGTAATTGAAGATACATTTAGAGATAATGAAAATAACCTTAGATACAAAATTCATAGATTCCGATGGAATGATACTATAGCATCATGGGTGAATTATAAAGTTTTTTCAGTTTTTATTAAAGATCAATTTTATTTTGAATCAGAAGATAATTATTTGGTTAAGAAATTATTTCTTCCTTATATGTATGGTTTAGAATGGAATTCAAATATGTATAACACAAACGATAGTTTAAATTTTCGATATAAAAATCTTTATTCTGAATTTAAGATAAATACGCTGAGTTTTGATAAGTTAATTCATGTAAAACAGCAGTTTTTTAAATCATATGTTGACTTAAAAAGAAAAAGTGAATTTTATGCAAAAGACAAAGGTCTAGTTTTGAAAATATATAAAGATTTAAAAATCAAGAAGGGTGATACTTTGAATGTGGATAAGGGGGAAGAATGGTATTGGACAGTGTATGATTACGTAAAAAAGTAACAAATGAAACTCTTTATTATTTCACCATTTAAGCCTTTTCGTGGAGGTATTGCGCAATTTTCTGATGAGCTTTTTGTTCGATTAAAACAAACTTTATTTGTAGTTAAAATTAATTATAAACGGTTATATCCTTCTTTTTTATTTCCAGGTACATCGCAGTTTGTCGATGGATACAATAAAAATTCAAAAGAATTAAATGATGGTATTGATTCATTGAATCCTTTTAGTACTCTAAAGCTTTTAAAAAAAATTAAAAAGGACAAGGAAAAGAAGGTGATTCTATCTGTGTATTGGATGTCTTTTTTTTCACCAATACTTTCATTTATTGCTTATTTTACTCCAAGAGAGACAAAAAAAGTTGCTTTGATTCATAATCTTATTTCACATGAGAGTCGTTTTTATGAATCTTTTTTAATAAAGATGTTCGTAAAACAACAAGATGCCTTTGTGGTTTTATCTGAAAAAGTTAAAAATGATGTTGTTAAAATAAATTCAAAAGCGAAAGTTCTAACTTTATTTCATCCACTTTATACGCACTTTGGTGATAAAATAGAAAAAGGATTGGCTAGAGAGAAAATGAATATACCAAGTGATAAAAAAGTATTATTGTTTTTTGGGTTAGTTAGAGATTATAAAGGGGTAGATGTTTTGCTTAAATCATTGGCTGTTTTAGACGAAAGTTATGTTTTAATTATAGCTGGTGAATGTTATGGTAGTTTTGAAAAGTATCAGAAACTTATAGAAGAAAATCATTTGTCAGAAAGAATTTTTCATTTCGATCGTTTTATTTCGGATGACGAGGTTCCGATTTTATTTTCTTTGTGTGATTTATGTGTATTGCCCTATAAAACTGCAACACAAAGTGGGGTGACAGCTACGGCCTTACATTTTAATATACCGATTATTTCAACAAATGTTGGAGGATTGTCAGAATATGTATTAGATGGTAAAACAGGTTTTTTAGTTGAGCCTAATAATCCAAATTTGTTTGCAAATGCAATATCAGTTTGTTTTAAAGAGAATCTATTATTCGATTTTGAAACAAATATTAATGAATTTAAGACATCACTTTCTTGGGATACTTTTCGTGAGAAAATAGTTTCTTTTTTAGAATTAGTATAATATCATATTATTAAGTTTCTGATATCTATTTCTTTTTTTATTGTTTATTGATTGACATTCATAAATCAAAATTTTATATTTGCGTTCATTTTAAAAATATAACCTCGTACGAATATGCGTAACAAAGGATTTTTTTGGTTTTTAACAATATTGCTTACAGCAGTTTGTGTTTACCAACTTTCATTTACATTTGTTTCTAATTCAGTAGAAAAGAAAGCTGAAAAAGAAGCTATAATTAGAGTTGAAGAGTTAAAGAAAGAAGCTTCTAAAAACAACGGAATTGCTATTCTTCCTAACGGTTCTGAAATTAATTTTAATGAGCCTGAAGCCTATGAGTTAGCTAAGTCTGCTTACGTAAATGTTATTTTACAAGAAAAGGGTTCAGAATCAGTTTATCCAATTTTAGGGTCAAATTTCCAACAGGTTAAAAACAGATCAATGGCATTTGGTTTGGATTTAGTTGGTGGTATGAGTGTAACGTTAGAAATATCGGTTCCTGAATTGTTACAAAGTATGGCGAGAAATCCTAAAGATATTCGCTTTAAAAAACCTTATGACAAAGCATTGGCTATACATAATGCTAGAGGTGGAGATTTTATCGATTTATTTGCTTCTGAATTCAAAAATTATAACGGAGATGCTTTAATCGTTCGTGAATTGTCTATTTCTGAGATTGATGAGTTGAATAAAAACTCTTCAAACTCTCAAGTGGTGAACTATTTAAAAGCAAAAGTTGCTAGTTCAATGGAAGGGGTTGAACAAATTATGAGTAAGCGTATTAATCAATTTGGTGTTGCTCAACCGAACATTCAAAAAGAGAATGGTACAAATCGTATTTATATAGAGTTACCAGGGGTACAAGATGAAGCAACAGTTGCTGAAAAATTACAATCTACTGCTAATTTGCAATTCTTTGAAACCTATGAGCGTGAGCAAATTCAAATGGCATTGTCTCAAGCAAGTCAATTGTCTACTCAACCTGAAATAGTTGAAGAAGAAATTACAGATTCTACATCTACTGATTCGTTATCTTTGGCTAAAAAAGATTCAGCTAAAAAGACTGAAAATAAACCTTTGACAGCTTTAAATAAAACTACTGCTAGCTTAGATACTTATTTGAAACCTGGTCAATCTGTTAGCATTGGATTTGCTTCTTTACAAGATAAGGAAAAAGTTGATAAAATCATTCGAAGAAAAGATATTCAAGCTCTTTTTCCAGAGGATTTAAAGTTTATGTGGTCTGCATCACCAGAGAAAATGACTAAGTCTGACAAAGAAGGTGTTTATGTTTTATATGCAGTAAAAGTTCCAATGAATGGTAAAGCTCAAGTTGGA
The DNA here is from genome assembly GCA_044370735.1 of Crocinitomicaceae bacterium. GTDB lineage: Bacteria > Bacteroidota > Bacteroidia > Flavobacteriales_D > Crocinitomicaceae > CANHVK01. Next base: position 5,401 of record JBILUY010000072.1, read on the forward strand.
GGTAAAGATATTAAAAATGCTAGTAAAGGTTTAGACCAAACTAGTGGTCAGGTTACAGTAGATTTGACAATGACATTAGAGGGGTCAGAAAAATGGGCTAAAATGACAAGTGACAACGTTGGAAAATGTGTTGCGATCACTATGGATGATGTAGTTTATTCAGCTCCTCGTGTAAATGAAGCTATTACAAGAGGTAACACTCAAATTTCAGGAAGTTTTACTATTGAAGATGCTGAAGATTTAGCAGGTTTATTAAACGGAGGTGCTCTTCCTGCTCCTTGTGTTATAAAAGAACAAACTAAGGTAGGTCCATCAATAGGTTCTGAAAACTCTCAAGCTGGTTTGGTTTCTTTTGCAATCGCTTTCCTTGCGGTTTTAATCTACATGTGGATGTATTACGGAAAAGGTGGTATGGTAGCAAACATAGCTCTTGCAGTTAACGTTATTTTTATTCTTGGATGTTTAGCTTCTTTCGGTGCTGTTTTAACATTAGCTGGTATTGCTGGTATCGTTTTAACAATAGGTACAGCTGTCGATGCCAATATCTTAATTTTTGAACGTATTCGTGAAGAGGTAAGAAGAGGTGTAAGTCAAACAGAAGCAATCGAAATTGGTTTCAAAAAAGCGTTACCATCTATTATTGATGCGAATGCTACCCACTTATTAGTAGGTATTATCTTGAAGTCTTTTGGTAAAGGTGAAATGGAGTCTTTCGCGACGACACTAATCATTGGTATTTTTACTTCGTTGTTTACAGCGATTGTAATTTCAAGATTAGTAATTAGTTATATGCTTGAGAAAGGAAAAGACGTAAACTTTAGTACTAATTTCTTGAAAAACGCTTTCCAAAACTTTAACATTGATTGGGTTGGAAAAAGAAAATATTACTACATGTTCTCTATTACTGTTACTGTAATTGGTATGGTTTCTTTATTCAGTAGAGGTTTAAAACAAAGTGTTGAATTTACTGGAGGTAGAACTTTTGCTGTGAAGTTTGAACAAAAAGCAGATATCGAACATATTCGTAAGAATTTATCTAAGGTATTTGTTGAAAACGGTGAGGTCTCATCAATTGATTTGAAAACGAAATCAAATGAGTATAATGTTGAAATTATTACAAACTATAAATTGAGTAAAGACAATGCAACTCAAGAAGTAACAGAGAAATTAAAAGAAGGATTAACTGCGTGTAAAGCAAAATTAGGAGGATACCAAATTTTAGAACAAAGAAGTATTTCTGCTTCAGTGTCTAGTGAATTATGGACTTCTTCTGCTATAGCAATCTTTATTTCGTTAGTTGTAATATTTGCTTTTATTTTCATTCGTTTTGGAAACTGGCAATATTCACTTGGTGCTATTGTAGGTTTAGCTCACGATGCATTTTTTGTAATTTCAATTTTCTCTTTATTACATGGTTTCTTACCATTTAGTTTAGATGTAAACCAGGCTTTCATTGCTGCTATTCTTACGGTTATAAGTTATTCAATGAACGATACAGTGATTGTATTTGACCGTATTCGTGAAAACTTGAAAGGACGAAAAGATGGTGATAGTACAGAAGCAATTATTAATAAATCATTGAATACAACTTTAAGTAGAACGTTCAATACGTCTATGATTTTATTCTTAGTTGTTTTGATTATGTTCTTGTTTGGTGGTCCAGCGATTAAAGGGTTCTTATTTGCAATGTTGATCGGTGTTATTATAGGAACATACTCTTCAATATGTATTGCAACACCAATCTTAATTGATTTCGGAAAAAAAAGTAAATAAAATTTAAAATAAACATCGGAGTGTTCATTTATTTTCTTAAATTTGCACTCCGATTTAATAGAAAAGATATAATTAACAAAATACGATTATGAAAAACGGTATTCATCCAGAAGATTATAGATTAGTAGTATTCAAAGATATGACTAATGATTATTCATTTTTATGTCATTCTTGTGCTTCATCTAGCGAAAACGTTACTTGGACTGATGGTAATGAGTATCCATTAGTGAAATTGGATATCTCTCATACATCTCACCCATTCTTTACAGGTGTTGTTAAATTTGTCGATACTGCAGGACGTATTGATAAATTCAAATCAAGATACGGAAGACTTACGAAATAAGAAAATTTCATATAAGTTAAGCCCTCTTCGAGGGCTTTTTTTTTGTATTATTGTATCTCAAATTTTAGCTTAAATAAAAAATGGTATTTCAACTAAGAACATTGATTGTTTTTACTTTTTTATCTGTCTATACTTTTGCTGGTAAAATTGACAAGGCATTCAGTAGTTTAAAAGAAATGAATTATTTTGAAGCTAAGAAACTTTTTTATGAAACATTAAAAAAGAAACCTGTACCATCATCATATGGTTTAGCAACAATTTATTATCGAAAAGATAATCCTTTTCATAATATTGACTCGGCATTTAAATATGTTAGTATTGCTGAGTTAGGATATGCTAAAATGTCTGTTGGTGATCAAGCCAAGTTTGGTCTTCTTGGTATGACTTATGATAGCATTACCGTATTAAGAGAAAAAATAGGATCTTTTTATTATCAATTAGCACTTAATCAAAAAAGTGAAACTGCTTTGACAGACTTTATGGAAAAATATCCATGGGCTAAAGAAAGTCAATTAAGTATGATTCAAAGAGACTCATTAATTTTTCAAAAAGCAATTCTAGTAAATAAATCATCCTATTATGATTCTATACTTCGTTTTTACCCAACGATTAAGTATAAAGCTGAATTACAAGATCGTTTTGAATTGACTTATTTCTCGGAACAAACAAACAGTGGTACGATAACTGATTATGTCCGATTTATTAATGAAAATCCTTCGAACAAATATGTTCCAGAGGCTATGGATGCCTTGTTTAGATTAGAGACACAAAGCAATACGATTGAAGATTACGCTCGTTTTATTCAGTTATACCCAAATAATCAAAACATTGAAAAGGCTTGGCGAAAATTATATTCCCTTTATATGATTGAATTTTCTGAAGACAGAATTAAAAAATTCAAAAAGGAATATCCTAATTATCCTTTTAAAGATGATTTGAAGAGAGATCAAGATTTGTCAAAACTTGCCTTATATCCGTTCAAAAGAGGAAAATTATTTGGTTGGATGAATCAAAAAGGTATTGAGATTTATTCTCCAGAATTCGAAACGCTAAATTTATTTAGTGAAGGACTTTCGCTAGCTCAAAAAAATGGGTTATATGGATATGTAGATAAGCTAAATAATGTTGTTATTCCATTTCAATTTGATCTTGGCTCTGATTTTGTCAATGGTCGAGCTGTTGTAGAAAAAGGAGGGAAATCAGGTGTGATTAATAGGGCAGGAAAATATATTTTACCCCTTGAGTTTACTGAATTGGGTCAATATTCTGATGGTTTAATTTATGGGACAAAGGATTCTTTGTATGCTTTTTATGATTTAATGGGGCATCAAGTAATTGAACCGAAGTTTTCAGATGTTTTTTCTTTTGAAAAAGGGAAAGCTAAAGTGGTATTAAACGGTAAAGAGGCTTTTATTGATACTACTGGGGCATATATTTCTGAACCAATGCACCAAGAAATATTTTATTTTAATGATACAATGTTGGTATATCGCGATAGTACTTTGTATGGTATTAAAACTACCAGAAATAAAGTAATTGTGAAACCAATGTATGAATATATTTCACCATTGATTGGAGATAGAGCGATTTTTGTAGCAAATAATAAACTTGGATATTTAGATGAACACGGGAAAAAAGTCATCAAAAATATGTACGAATTAGTACCTAATTATAAACAGGTATGTTTATTTCACGAAGGTTTTGCTAGAGTTAGAATAAAAGGAAAATTTGCTTTGATTGACAAAAATGGGAATTACATTTTAAAACCAGAATTTACTGGATTGGGTGAATATTCTAAATTAATCTCTTTTAGTAAAGGCAAACAATGGGGATATATCAATATGGAAGATAAAAGTGTATCTATCTTACCCATTTTTGATTATGCTTCCAGTTATCATTTTGGTTTAGCAATTGTTGATGTTAAATCTTTACAAGGTGTTATTAATGAAAAAGCTAAATGGATAATCCCAGCAATATTTACGAGTATTTCGTTAATAGCTGATAACTTTTATTTAGTTTCAAATGGTGCTAAATATGGATTGTATTCGTTATCTGGTGATCAGTTAATTCCATTGGATTATGACCAAATTCGAATGTTGAATAAAGATTTACTAATTCTTACGAAAGGGGAGGATATTCATTATTATAATTTAATGGATCACAAGTTAATTCAAGACGCAACAGTAAATGAATAGATTTTTTTTTCTTTTAGATAAATACAAGTATCCAATTTTAGCTGTGTTGCTCGTTTTTTTTGGATCCTTATTTTCACTGTTGTTTAATTCGTATGAAAAATCTTGGGAAGTTGAAGGGTGGAATTTTAAAAATGAAGTTCAAGTTCAAATTGCTAAAGATGAATTAGTAATAAAGCCTGAAGACATTGAAATAATGTCAAATAATTCTCCAAAAGAAGTGAAAAGCATTGCTCGAGATATGAATGACCAACGTCAAAAAACGATGAAAGACGATTGGACAACCTCTAAACCAATGTCTTCGAAAGATGTTGTAAAATCAGTAAAAGAATTGGAAAAACAATTTTTCAAGGAAGCGGGTGGAGAAGCAAAAAGACAAAAGATTATTGAAGAAAAAATCCAGAATGAACAGAAAATCAAACAAAAACAACAAAATACTAAGACATCTGGTGGTGATCAACAAAATAGAAGTGGTGGTGATAAAGTTTATGGAGGAAATGTAGGGGTAGAATGGTCTTTGAGTGGAAGAGAACCGCATCAAGGGAACAGTTATTATGTAAGAAACCCTGGATATACCTGTGGAGAAGGTTCAGCAGGATTTGTTTTAGTTAAGATTAAAGTTGATCAAGGCGGGAATGTGGTAGCTGCAACTGTTGGTTCTAGTAGTAGTGCAAATGCTTGTATGATCGAACAAGCAAAAAAATATGCAATGATGTCACGATTTAATTATTCAAAATCGGCACCAGCATCACAAGATGGCATAATTAAATATACATTTGTATCACAATAATAAATGAAAAAGTATGAGTAAGTATTCTTGGAAAACGATTAAAGAATATACAGATATTCGATTTGAATATTTTGAAGGGATTGCCAAAATTACAATAAACAGACCGAGAGTATATAATGCTTTTCGTCCTGAAACAAATATTGAAATGATTGACGCAATGAATATTGCTCAAGAACGTCAAGATATCGGAGTGATTGTTTTAACTGGTGAAGGCGATAAAGCTTTTTGTTCTGGTGGAGATCAAAACGTTAAAGGTGTTGGTGGATACGTAGGTGAAGATGGAGTTCCAAGATTAAATGTACTTGAGTTACATAAATTAATTCGTTCTATTCCTAAACCTGTTATCGCGATGGTGAACGGTTATGCAATTGGTGGTGGACACGTACTTCACGTAGTGTGTGATATTACAATTGCTTCTGAAAATGCACGCTTTGGTCAAACTGGACCTAAAGTGGGTAGTTTTGATGCTGGATTTGGATCTAGTTATTTAGCGAGACACGTAGGTCAAAAGAAGGCTAGAGAAATTTGGTTCTTATGTGAGCAATATACTGCTGATGAAGCAGAGAAAATGGGAATGGTAAATAAAGTTGTTCCTTTGGATCAATTAGAAGATACAACTGTACAATGGTGTAGAACAATGTTAAAACGTAGTCCTATGGCATTACGTATGATTAAACGTGGTTTAAATGCAGAGCTAGACGGACAGCGTGGATTGATGGAGTTTGCAGGCGATGCTACATTGATGTATTATTTAATGGAAGAGGCACAGGAAGGTAAAAAAGCATTCTTGGAAAAAAGAGAACCTAATTTCCAACAATTCCCTAAATTTCCTTGATTTAGAAATAAATATCAAATGAAAAAAGCCACTTTAAGTGGCTTTTTGTTTTTGTATAATCTTCCAAAATAAATTGGGTAAAAATCGTTTAATATACACTGCTAGTATTTCTTTATTTCCGATGAGTACCTCCCTTTTTTTCATTGAAACAGCAGTTAAAATTTGTCGAACACACACTTCAACAGGCATACCCGTTTCTTGGTTATGATCCATTATATTGTGTTTTACTCCATCTCCTCGAAGGGCATTGGTAGATATTGGGGTATTTATTTTTCCGGGACATAAAAGGGTAACAGCAATATTGTTTTTAATATTTTCTAAAGCAACACTTTCATAATATCCGTGAAGAGCGTGTTTGGATGCACTATAGGCAGACCGTAAATAGAAACCAAATTTCCCTGCGATACTTGAGGTAATTATTAAATGACCTGATTGATTTTTTTGAAAATGAGGTAAAACAATTTTAGATAAAGCAATATTTCCAAAATAGTTGATTTCCATAATTTTTCGGTCAACTTCAATGTCAGTTTCGCTTGCTTCGGCACGTTGACTAACTCCACCGTTATTGAAGAGCATATCCAAACGTCCATATTTTTCTATAATTAAAT
>JBILUY010000073.1:0-11867 GCA_044370735.1 Crocinitomicaceae bacterium
TAAATCCAAACTTAAAAACTAATATTCATTAACTTTATCCTTTTTACACTCAATGATCTTTTCGAATATAGATTTAGATGAATTTTATCCTCTTACTTGTTCTCTAGAAGGAACTTGCTGCTTTGGTAATAACGTTTATATTAATCCTTGGGAAATTTATAATTTATCGAGTGGATTAAATATAAACCCAAATGAATTTATTTCCCGTCATACCATAGATGGAGGAATTAAACTAGCATTTAACGGAGCATTCGTTAAAAACTCAAAGAAATCTTGTAATCTCTACGACAATACAAAAGGTTGTTCTATACATTCGAAAAGACCTTTAGCTTGCAGACTATTTCCGGTTGGAAGGAAAATTCAATTTGATAAAACTACCTACTTTTTCGAAGGAAAAAATCATCCTTGTTCAGATCGCTGTCCAAGTGCTGTAGATTTGCCAAAAATCAAATTAAAAGACTATCTAACTGAACAGAAAACAGAAAGTTTTGAAATCATTCAAGATCATTATTTAGAAATTATACAAAACATAGCTGACACTGCATTTGCTTTATATTTAGAAACAGATGCTAAAATTTCAGATAAAGGAAAAACACTAAAGGGTTGGGAAAAATGGACCAAATTAACTCCAAACGAAATTGTACAATCACAAAAGGAAGAATGGAAAAAAAACATCCTTTATCCATTTGAAATTGAACTGTGTTACGACGAAAGTTCATTTATTCAAAACCATACGCTTTTATTAGAAAACAAAATACAAGAAGAAATAAATTCACTTTCTAATTTAGAGGCTATAATAAACTTCAGTATTAATTTAATGGGAATTAGTACTATTCTCGGAAACAGTATCGGCGCAAATATGAAAGAAATTTTGAAACAATGGATCATGGATGCCAAAGAATTTTCAAAACAATAATGAACTCACTATCTAGCAATTAAAAGTAAATTTCAACATATTAACAATTGACTTTTATTAACTGTTGACCATTCTAAAAAATCAGATTTTATCTCGCTCTATCTTTGTTATAAGATTATCCTGTTATGAGTGAAGAAATCAACAAAAACGAATCCTCTATTCGCATCAAAAAGCCGAAATGGCTTCGTGTAAAATTGCCTACTGGAGAAAATTACAAAAAGGTTCGTTCCCTTGTTGATGAACACAAATTACATACAATTTGTGAAAGTGGATCTTGTCCAAATATGGGCGAGTGTTGGGGAGAAGGAACTGCAACATTTATGATTCTTGGAAATATATGTACAAGAAGTTGTGGATTTTGTGCAGTTCAAACAGGAAAACCATTGGAAGCAGACCCTTTTGAACCAGGAAGAGTAGCCCATAGTGTTAAAACAATGGGAGTAAAACACGCTGTAATTACTTCAGTAGATCGCGATGATCTAAAAGATGGAGGAGCTGAAATTTGGGCACAAACTGTGAGAGCAGTTAGAGCACAATCACCTGGCACAACAATGGAAACATTAATCCCAGACTTTATGGGAAAATGGGAAAATCTACAAGTCATAATAGACGTAGCGCCTGACATTGTATCACACAATTTAGAAACTGTAAGAAGACTAACAAAACAAGTTAGAATTCAAGCAAAATACGATAGAAGTTTAGAGGTTCTTTTTAGACTTAAAAAAGGAGGAATGAGAACCAAATCTGGAGTTATGCTAGGTCTTGGAGAAACACATGAAGAGGTATTAGAAACTATGGAAGACCTTAGAAGTGTGCAAGTTGACATACTAACATTAGGTCAATATTTACAGCCTACACCTAAACATTTACCTGTGGTGGAATTCATTACACCTGAAAGATTCGATGAATACCGTGAAATCGGTCTAAAAATGGGATTCAAATTTGTAGAAAGTGGCCCTTTAGTTAGATCTTCATATCACGCAGAAAAACATTTATTTTAACAGATTTATCTAAAACTAGATAAAACTTTAGGTTATTAACATTAAAAATTTAATAACTAGAGTTTTTATTATGTTTATCTAAAATTATGCTTAAAGTTTTATACTATTAAGACTTTATCAACAACAATTTAACAATTAACACTTGTCAGACCAGTTGAAAACTTGTTAAAAACAGAAAAAAAGCCACTTTTATCTAAAAACTCAAAATATCTTTCATTTCCTTGTTGAAAACTCAAGTTTTAAAAAATTAATCTAATATTTTAATTTATAAACAATTAAATAGATTTTTTAGAGAAAGTGCGCTTTGAGAATTTAAAATTTCAACTTTTTGAAGGAGTTGGTATCAAATTTTAAATTCTCGTTAAAAAAAGAGCTGTTATTTTATCAACTAAATCAACGGTAGAAAACTTTAAAGTTTTACCTTTGTACACTTTTTAAATTTTATCAAAAATGAGTTCATTTGATATAGCAGTTATCGGTTCAGGACCGGGTGGATATGTTTCAGCAATTCGTTGTGCACAACTAGGATTCAAAACAGTATTAATTGAAAAATATAGTACACTTGGTGGTACGTGTTTAAATGTTGGATGTATTCCTTCAAAAGCATTATTGGATTCTTCTGAACATTTTCATAATGCAAAACACAATTTCGCAACACACGGAATTAGTTTGGATAATCTGAAAGCTGATATTTCTCAAATGATTAAAAGAAAAGAAGAAGTTATTAGCCAAACATGTAGCGGTATTAAGTTTTTGATGGACAAAAATAAAATCACTGTTATCCATGGTAAAGGATCATTTCTTTCAAATACTAAAATCAATGTAGCAAAAGAAGATGGTTCAAATGAAGTAATTGAAGCCAAAAACATTATAATAGCTACTGGTTCAAAACCAAATTATTTTCCAGGAATGGAACCAGATAAAAAGAGAATTATCACATCAACTGAAGCATTAAAAATGGATGAAATTCCTGGAAAAATGTTAGTTATAGGTGGTGGAGTAATTGGGCTTGAATTAGGATCTGTTTACGGTAGATTAGGAACTCAAATTGAAGTAGTGGAATTTGCAGATTCAATCATTCCTACTATGGATAAATCTTTAGGAAAAGAATTAACAAAAGTTCTTAAAAAAGAAGGATTTAAATTCCATATGGAACATAGAGTTCAATCTGTAGTAAACAATGGAAATAGTATTACTTTAAAAGCGTTAAACAAAAAAGGAGAAGAAGTTAGTTTAGAAGCTGATTATTGTTTAGTTGCCGTAGGAAGAAAACCATACACAGAAGGTTTAGATCTTGAAAAAGCAGGTTTATCAGTAAATAATAGAGGGCAAATTGAAGTAAATGATCATTTACAAACTTCTGTTTCGAATATTTATGCTATCGGAGATGTAGTTAGAGGAGCAATGTTGGCTCACAAAGCGGAAGAAGAGGGTGTTTATGTAGCAGAATTATTAGCTGGACAAAAACCACATATCAATTACAACTTAATTCCTGGTGTAGTTTATACTTGGCCAGAAGTAGCAGCAGTTGGTAAAACTGAAGAAGAATTAAAAGCTTCAAATATTGAATATAAAGTTGGTAATTTCCCTATCAAAGCCTTAGGAAGAGCTAGAGCAAGTATGGATATTGCAGGTTTTATTAAGATTTTAGCTGATAAAACAACTGACGAAGTATTAGGTGTTCATATGATTGCTCCAAGAGCAGCAGATTTAATTATGGAAGCAGTAGTAGCAATGGAATATAGAGCATCTGCTGAAGACATTTCAAGAATTTGTCATCCACACCCTACGTATTCAGAAGGAGTGAAAGAAGCAGCTCTTGATGCAACAGATTCAAGACCATTACACATTTAATCTAAACAATTTTAGATAATAATCGTTATAAGGAAGGGTAAGTGAAAATTTACCCTTTTTATTTTCAAAAAAATGAAGAAAACAGGAGTTTTATTAATCCAATTAGGAACACCAAATAGTCCATCTACAACTGATGTACGCAGATATTTAAGTGAATTTTTAAACGATCCTCGCGTAATTGACTTACCTTGGTTAGGACGAAAATTACTTGTCAACGGAATAATAGTTCCTTTTAGAGCTCCGAAATCAGCTAAAGTATATAAAGAATTATGGGAACTAGGAAATGGTGTTTCTCCCCTACTTTCATATACAGAAACTGTATCAGATATTTTAAAACAAAATTTTGAAAATGAAAATGTAACGATTGAGTATGCTATGCGCTATCAAAATCCATCTATGGAAATTGTATTAGACAGAATGCATAAAGCAAATTATGATCAAATTATAATACTTCCCTTATTTCCTCAATATGCAAGTGCAACAACAGGTTCAGCAATTGAGAAAGCACTTAAAATAATTCAAAAATGGTGGGTTATTCCAGAAATAAAAGTAATCAACCAATTCTATGAAAATGAAGGCTATATTAATTCAATTGTTGATAGAGCAAATCAATTTGAATTAAGTACCTACGATCATATTTTATTTTCTTACCACGGATTACCTGATCGACATGTTGACAAAGTGTATAATGATGGACTATGTGAAGATCAACCATGTGAAACTGAAATAAACGAGTACAATAGATATTGCTACAAAGCAACTTGTTATGCTACAACTAGGTTAATTGCAGAAAAATTAGGAATTCCTGAAAAAAACTATACCGTTTGCTTTCAATCAAGATTAGATAAAAAGTGGTTATCCCCATTCGCTGATAAAGTAATAATCGAACAAGCAAAAAAAGGTGCAAAAAAACTTTTAGTATTTAGCCCAGCCTTTGTTGCTGATTGTTTGGAAACTTTAATTGAAATTGGAGAAGAGTATCAAGAATTATTTGTGGAACATGGTGGTAAAAAAGTTCAATTAGTTCCGAGTTCTAATGACCATCCTTTATTTATTAAAGGTTTAGAAAAACTGATTAGAGAAAAATTGTAATTAGGCAATAGATACTGCTAATACAACACCAATAATTATACTGAGCAATTTAACGAAATTGAACTTGTGATTTTCACTCGATTCAAAAATGATTGTTGTTGAAATATGTAAAAACATACCAACTACCGCTGCTAACAAATAACTCATATATTGGTTGTCTGTTTGAACATTGAACAAACTTCCAAACACTAACCCTAAAGGGGTCATAATCCCAAAAGCCATCAAGTATACCCAAGACTTAAGAGAACTAATACCTGAAGCCTTTAATAAGGTCATTAAAGCAATTGCAACTGGGGTTTGATGAAATAAAATACCCAACAATAACGATTCTCCTGATAAATGCGTGTGAGATTGATTATAAATATCTCCCCCAGCTAACGGTATTCCCTCAATAAAGGAATGAACTGACAATGAAATAAACAAAGCCCAAGGAAATTTATGGTTATGATGCACATGGATATGACCATGTTCTATTCCTCCAGAAAAATATTCTAAAAATAATTGTACTAAAAATCCAACCAATACAAACATTCCAATTCGAACTGAATCAGAAGACTCATATAATTCAGGTAAAAAATGCACAAAAGCCATAGCTAATAAAAATCCACCACTAAATGAAAGCATGATTTTTATTAATTTCTTTTGTTTTAGCGTATCCATTAAAGAAACGATACCTCCGCCAACAACAACAGATAAAATAAGTAAAATTATATTGATAATATCTGTCATTTTTTAGAAGCAACAATAATTAATCTATCTGAAGTATTTTGATCAAAATTATTTAATGAAAAATCTCCATATACCTCTTTTATTACAAATCCATTCTGATGTAATAAATCAATAAAATCATCTTTAAAAAAGGCTCTCACCTTCTCTTGATAATCAAAAGTTTTATCTTGGTCTATTACTAAAATATCTTTCGTTATGAATTTACCATCGTAGTTACGTTTAATATCAAACTGTATCCCATCGATTGTTTTAGTTTCAGTTTTTACCAAACTATTTACCACCTTGTGAGCATTCATAAAATCAATGACCAACCTTCCATTCGGATGAAGCATTTGATGTACGCTTTTTAAAACAGCGTGATTATCTTCATCATTATCAAAATAACCAAAACTAGTAAAGAGATTAAAAACGACATCGAACGTTTTATCTTTGATCACCTCCCTCATATCGTGGACTTTAAAGTCTAAATTTACTTTTAAAGAAGTTGATGCGAGAGAAATACTATTTTCTGATAAATCCACTCCAAGTACATTTAAACCTAATGAATTTAAAAAAATAGAATGTCTTCCTTTACCACAAGCTAAATCTAAAACGGTTTCGTTTGATAACTTAAGTTTATGAAACAAGTTCTCAATAAAATAAGATGCTTCGCTATCATCACGATTTTTATAAAGAATATGATAATAGTTTGTGTCAAACCACGAAGCAAACCAAGCTTGTTCTGTACTCATTTGAATAAAATAGTTTGCAAAAATACAGAAGTTAGTTGAGATATACGAATTAGTTTAGGTAATATCTATCTTTGAATAAAATTATTACTAAAATGTTGAAAGTTGGTATAACAGGCGGAATAGGATCAGGCAAAAGTTATGTTTGTGAAATTTTAGAGAAAATGGGATACCCTGTTTTTTATTCTGACCTTGAAGCCAAACGATTAATGATACAAAAAAGTGAATTAATTGAACAAATTAAACTAATAGTTGGAGAAAATGCCTACCTACAAGGAGAACTAAATAAACCGATTATTAGAAGCTTTCTTTTTGATAATGAACTAAATAAAGAAAAACTAAACAAAGTAATTCATCCATTTGTTTACCAAGAATTTGAAAATTGGTGCGTAAAACAAAAACAACAAATTGTATTTAACGAAAGTGCATTATTATTTGAAACAGGATCTTACAAACGATTTGATAAAACAATTTTAATTACAGCACCAGAAGCAATTAAAGTTAAACGCATAACATCACGAGATGGGCTAAAATTCGATGACATCAAAAAAAGATTTGAAGCACAATTGAATGATGATACAAAAATTGAAAAAGCTGATTATGTTATAGAAAATGATGAAAAGAAACTTTTAATTCCCCAAATTAATAGAATAATTACTGAATTAAAATAAATCAAACTTCTTCAAAATCGTCAAAATCATTAGCATCCTTTTTTACTTCTTCATTAGTACTAAAAGAAGTTGTCATTAAAGGTTTACCAGACAATAAAAATGCTATTCCATTTACCAATTTATTTATAATACCTAATAAAACAAAAAAGCCAACTATTTTAAAAATCCAGCCAAAGAAAGGAGCTTTTTCTATTCCTAAAATATTATTGTAAAACCATTTACTAATTGGATTAAAAGCGAATTCAGGTTTGAAAGAAAATAAAACAAAAACTAAAAGAGAAAATATAATCACACCGATTTCAGCCTTAATATCAAATTTTGGTTTCAAGCTATTTAGCGTTTGACCAAATCCTTTCAACACCAACATATTTTGTTGTCTTCGTTGTAATTTTCCAATAAAATATAACAAAAGTAAAGATGCAGAAACAATTAATTCGGCATATAAAATTTGAATTTCGTTTGTATCTTGAAGACAAAACATAAATGTTACATCAGTTAAAAAAAAGTATTGTATCAATTTCAACGAATACTCTTCAGCCAACGATTTTTCTCCCCCACTCATTCTTAATGCAGATATTAAGAGACGAATAATACCCCAAATAAAACCAAAAACACCAAAAACTACCCCTAATCGAAAGGCTAAATCAAAAAACTTCATTCAAAATAAATTAGTACGAGAAAATTCTCTGAACAAAAATGCGAAAAAATGAACTAGATACAAAATATCAGTTTGGAATAAAAAACATTATTTTTGTTACTTAAGCAATATTTTAAAATGAAAAAAATAAGTTTACTTTTCTCGATCTATTTAATTTCCATTTTCGGTCATGCTGAAGAAGGAATGTTGATACCTTCCTTAATTGAAGCTTTTCAATCAGATATGAAAGCCAAAGGGATGAAGTTAACTCCTGATCAAATCTATAGTATCAATCATTCGAGTTTAAAAGATGCCGTAATTCATTTTGGAGGTGGGTGTACAGCAGAAATAATTTCAAACCAAGGGTTAATTTTAACTAATCATCATTGTGGTTATTCTCAAATTCAACAACATTCATCATTAGAGAAAGATTATTTAAAAAATGGATTTTGGGCAAAAAATTTCAGTGAAGAATTGGCAAATCCAGGGTTAACAGCTTCTAGAATTGTAAGTATTGAAGATGTAACAAAAACAGTTATGTTTGGAACTGAAGGACTTGGACGATTAGAAAAGTTTCAAAAGATTGCTGAAAACATACAAAAAATAATTAAGGATAAAACAACAAACAACGAATATCAAGTAGACATTCAAGATTTTGACTATGGTAATAGTTACTATTGTATGACTTCGGAGGTTTTTCAAGATGTACGTTTGGTAGGAACACCACCAAACTCAATTGGTAAATTTGGAGGGGATACTGATAACTGGGTTTGGCCAAGACATACAGGTGATTTTTCAGTATTTAGAATATATGTAGGACCAAACAACAAACCAGCGCCTTATTCCAAAGATAATGTACCTTACAAACCACTTCATTCACTAACTATAGATGCAGGGAAGAAGAAAAATGGAGATTTCACCATGGTTTATGGTTTCCCAGGATTAACAGAGCAACATTTGGTTTCAGGTCAATTGAAGTATATCATTGACAAAATTAGACCAGCACAAATTAGTATGCGTGAAAAATCACTATCCATCATTGATTCACGTATGCGAGCAAGTGATGAAATTAGAATTAAATACGCTGCAAAACAAGCGAGTATTGCGAATTCCTACAAAAAATGGATCGGTCAAATTCAAGGACTTAGAGAATTAAGGGCGGTTGATGTAAAATTGAAATACGAGGCAAGTTACACTCAAAAAGCTCTTGAAAATGAACAATGGAGAGATGGATATGGAACAATCATGGAAAAAATGAATCAGCTGTTTGAACAAAACAAAGAGTTAGAATTTGCAAACGCAATGTATACAGAATACTTATTTGTAGGAGCTGAATTTTTCAAACAAGCTAGAGGATTGTTCGATTTAATGAATGCGTATGAAAAGTTAGAAAAATCAGGTGAGCTAAAAGCAAAAATTGAAAAAAGTAAAAAAGGGTTAGATAAATTTTACAAAGATTATTCGGCACAAGTAGATCAAACAATTTTTAATTTATTGCACTCTGAATTCATATCTCAAATGAATAACAATAACCTACCTCAAGAAATATTCAAATATTCCACGGAAGAATGGTCAAACTTAATTTATTCTAAATCAATACTTACAAGCAAAGAAAAAATGCTTGAATTTTATAATAAACTAAGCTCAAAATCAATCAAAAAGTTAAAAAAAGATCCAGGATTTCAGTTGTATTCAGCGATGATTAATCATTTTAGAGGACAAATAACTCCGAAGCTACAAGAATTTCAAATTACTATGGATGAATATCTTCAAGAATACGTTGCAGGTAAACAAACTATGTATCCAAATGATAAACATTGGCCTGACGCAAATAGTACGTTAAGAATCACCTATGGAAAATTAGAAGGGTCTTCACCAAAAGATGGTATGATATATGAAGATCATACAACAATAGATGGTATTATGGAGAAAAATAAAACGGGAAATCCAGATTTTGAATTATTACCACGCATGTTTGAATTATACAACAAAAAAGAATTTGGAAATTATGCACAAGATGGTGAATTATGGGTGTGTTTCTCGGCTTCTAATCATACAACTGGAGGAAATTCAGGCTCACCAGTAATAAATGAAAATGGACAGTTAATCGGTATCAATTTTGATCGTACTTGGGAAAGTACAATGAGTGACTATATGTTTAGCCCAAGTAGATGTAGAAATGTTGTATGTGATATACGTTATGTACTTTGGGTAATTGACGTTTATTCCGGAGCTTCAAACTTAATTCAGGAAATGAATATTATCAGGGATTAAGCAACACCTTTCCAGGAATTTTCCAATAACGTTGATATCCTAAATTGACTAGATGATTTGGATCGTTTTCTAAATCATATATAAAGATTGAAGAAGGATGTGTTTTTAATTTAGTTAAATACACATCCTTTTTTTTATCTCTCAATTGTTTCTCTATTTCAATATATCTTGCATTATTTTCAACATCAAATTTGATTTGTTTTTCAAAATAAATATCAGAAATAACTCCAATGAAATTTTTTGTAGAAAAAATTGAAACTAATAAAAAAAGGATCGAGAATTTATTTATTCTAGAAAATACTTTTCTAAATAAACTTTCATATTTACGAATAAGCAAAAAATAATAATAAAAAAGAAAAGGAATACAAATAAAAAAGGCAAAATTCACAGTTCTATGCTGCCCCATAATTCCTGTGGTCCAATAGGCTGGAAAAATACTCACAAATAAAAGTAAAAAGAGAATTACTGGAAGAATATAAATTTGATTTCTAAATTTAAGAATATCAAGGATGGTATTCAAATTCGGTAATTTGAAATATAAAATAAAAGCTGAAATAAATAAAACTAATCCATAATTCAAAGCCAAAACAAATCGAAAAACTTGTAAAATAGACATTAAAAATGAATAAGAAAACCGATGAGAAACACCTTCAAAATAAGAAGATCGAATATCATTTCCAGGAGCAAAAAAGACAAATAAAGCAAATATAACTGATGTTAAAAATAAGAGATAATCCAAATTACTAGTTGTTTTACCTTTTTTAAAACAAAGTACAAGTAAATGAAATATTATTAAATAAACCATTGCAATCTCATTACACCCAACAATAAAAGCTTGTAATAAGATTAAAAATAAAACTCTAAATCTGGTATGATTGTTAAAAAAGACGCTTAAATAAATCAAACTAAAAGCAAAAGCTAACTGATATGTAACCATACCTGTGTACCAATAAAAACCTTCGTTTAAGGCAGGTATCAATAGTATGTAAAATAGAAAGAAAAAACCAGCTAGAATTAGACTATCCTTTAAATTAAGTTTTAGACAAACTTTCCTTAGGAATAGAAACATAGAGAAAAATAAACCTATTTGAATTAAAAAAACACTTGTTCTAAAGGATTTTTTAGGACAAAAAGATTAGAAATAAATCTACCATTCCATAAAAAATATTCGTCAAGATATGCTTTATAGAAAGAGGATTTTAACTCTAAAAAAGCATATGTATAATCATCACCTGATGGGTGTATGAAGAAAGTTAGATATAAAAAAGGAATACATAATAAAAAAATAATCCCACCAAAAATGATGGAATTATCTTTTTTAAATGTTGTAAAAAGTTTATTCAGGTAAAACATTCATTTTTTCCGCAAAATGATAACAATAATCACGTAAATCTTCACAGATTAAATTTTCACCTGTCGCTTTTTCAAATGTATCAGCCATTGTTAAAAGTGTTTGATGAAAGAAAACTTTCATTTCTTCAACAGTCATTTGATCCGTCCACAAATCAATTTTAAGGGTCTGCTTTTTTTCCTCATCCCACATAGCTAAAAACATAGCTTTAGTATCCTGATTTTCTACATTTCCATCAGAAGCACTCCATTTCATTCGTAAAGGGACATGATTTTCATTCAAACCAACATTAATTTTTATTTCTGACGATTTTACTATTTCTTTTTCCATATTATTAATCGATTTGATACTCTTGCAATATTGAATTATAAGATGTATTTAGTAAGTCTTTTAAAGATTTTGAATTATGTACATCCATATAATTATATACCATTTTCCATCCTATATATTGACCTAACCTATCTGGTCCCTTTTCAGGAAGTCCGGGGGTAAAAGGGCCATCATTTATAAAATTAGATAAATCTCTTTCGTTTTTTGAAAAAACCAATGATTGTGAAACAATATATTTCCATGCTTGTTCTTCATTTTTTTCACACCAATCATACTTTTCTTTC
>JBILUY010000356.1:0-2724 GCA_044370735.1 Crocinitomicaceae bacterium
GAGGGGTGACGTACCCGGTTATGTCACCGCAGATCCCAAGGTCTATTCGGCTCTGATTGACAGGGCCAAGCAAATGAGGCATGGGTCCACC
The DNA here is from genome assembly GCA_044370735.1 of Crocinitomicaceae bacterium. GTDB lineage: Bacteria > Bacteroidota > Bacteroidia > Flavobacteriales_D > Crocinitomicaceae > CANHVK01. The sequence goes on from JBILUY010000356.1 coordinate 92, forward strand.
GAGGCGGAGGATAAAATGTGGCAGTTGTTGCGCAAGAATAGCGCGGGTCATCACTTCCGTAGGCAACACATCATCGATCGGTACATTCCGGATTTTGTCTGTCTCACCAAGAAACTGATTGTGGAGGTGGATGGAAAAATTCACGATTACACCACGGATACGGACGCTGAAAGGACCAGTCGACTGCAAGATCTGGGTTATGAGGTGATAAGATTCACCAATGAAAGGGTACTGAACGAAGGACGGGAAGTGCTCAAGCAGATAACAGAAACTCTGGCCAGAAGGCCCGATTTTTCTGTAGGTAACGATCTGGTGGAAGTCACCTCTCTCTCCAGGAGAGAGGCCGGGAGAGAGGTCTCCTCCCGCCCCTCAGGGGAGGGTAAGGGAGGGGTAATCGAAGTCTTCACCACCCGCCCCGACACCATTTTCGGGGTCTCATTTATGGTGCTGGCCCCGGAGCATGAGCTGGTGGCCCAGATAACCACGGCTGCGCAGAAGGCCGAGGTGGAGGCCTACATCGCCAAGGCCAAGGCCCGAAGCGATAGGGACCGCATGGCCGATGTGAAGACCGTCTCAGGGGCGTTCACAGGGGCCTATGCCGCGCATCCGTTCACAGGCGCGCCCATTCCCATCTGGATAGGCGACTATGTGCTGGCGGGCTATGGCACCGGGGCCATCATGGCCGTGCCAAGTGGCGATGAGCGCGACCACCGTTTCGCGAAGCATTTCAACCTACCTATTCCAAATGTGATAGAGGGAACCGATGTGAGCGAGGCGGCCAATGAGAGCAAGGACGGCACCCTCATCAACTCCGACTTCCTGAACGGGCTGAAGGTGAAGGATGCCATCAAACGCGCCATTTCCCGCATGGAGGAGATGGGCATGGGCAAGGGCCGCATCAACTACCGCCTGCGCGATGCCGTGTTCGGCCGCCAGCGCTACTGGGGCGAACCGATACCGATCTATTACAAGGACGGTATCCCTTATCCCGTGAAGGAGGAGCATCTGCCCATCACCTTACCGGAAATAGACGAATATCTACCTACCGAAACAGGCGAACCACCTCTTGGCCGCGCCAAGGGCTGGGGCTATGACCCTGAGAGAGGGGCTTTGAACGGCAGTGCTCATTCGGGCGTCACCCCTCTCCCCAGGAGAGGGGACGGGGGAGAGGTCTTTCCCTTCGAACTCTCCACCATGCCCGGCTGGGCGGGGAGCAGCTGGTACTTCCTGCGCTACATGGACCCGCACAACACTGATGCCTTCGCCTCAAAGGAGGCCATCGACTACTGGCAAAATGTGGACCTGTACGTGGGCGGTTCGGAGCACGCCACCGGACACCTGCTCTATGTGCGCTTCTGGACCATGTTCCTACACGACCTCGGCCACCTGCCCTTTGATGAACCCGCGAAAAAGCTGGTGAATCAGGGGATGATTCAGGGGAGGAGCAATTTTGTTTATCGAGAAAAGGGAACAGGTCAGTTTGTTTCCAGGAACCTCATTAAGACCTATACGACCTCTGATTTCCATGTCGATGTCAACATCGTTGAGAACGATGTGCTGGATATTGAGAAGTTCAGGCAATGGCGTGAAGAGTATGCCAACGCTGAGTTCATTCTTGAGGACGGCAAATACATATGCGGCTGGGAGGTGGAGAAAATGTCCAAGTCGAAGTGGAATGTGGTGAACCCCGATGACATCATCAGTAAGTACGGGGCCGACACACTGCGGCTGTACGAGATGTTCCTCGGGCCGCTGGAGGATGCCAAACCATGGAACACCAACGGCATCGAGGGCACCTTCCGCTTTTTGCGCAAGTTCTGGAACATGTTCCATGCGGGCGATGTGTTCCGCGTGAGTGACGAGGCGCCCACCAAGGCCGAGCTGAAGGCGTTGCACGCTACCATCAAGAAGGTGGAGGACGACATCGAGAAGCTGTCGCTGAACACCTCGGTGAGCCAGTTCATGATCTGCGTGAACGAACTCACCGACCTCAAATGCCACAAGCGCGCGGTGCTGGAACCGCTGACCATTGTGCTCTCATCCTTCGCCCCGCACATCTGTGAAGAGCTGTGGCAGCAACTGGGCCATGCGGAGAGCATCACCTTCGCCACCTATCCGAAGTTCGAGGCAGCGCACCTGGTAGAGGACACGTTCAGCTATCCCATCAGTTTCAACGGCAAGGTGCGGTTGAACATCGACCTGCCCGCAACCCTCGCACCTGCCGAGGTGGAGGCCATCGTAATGGCGAATGCAGATGTGATAGCACGCCTCGAAGGCGCTACCCCCAAGAAGGTGATCGTGGTGCCGAAGCGGATAGTGAACGTGGTGGTGTGAAAGGGATATCGTTAGCTTTGTGAGTAACCCGAAAGCATATGACACTCGCAGCACTCCGACAGATGGTCCATAGCCAAGTGGACAAGGCCGATGAGGCGCAACTGCTCACCATGCTGAGTGTGGTTGAGCAGGACAACGAGTTGCCTCAACTACCTTATGATGACGAGCTCAGGGACGAGCTTGCACGTAGGGTGGCAGACCTGAAGAGCGGCCGGACAAAGGTCATTTCCGCGGCCGAAGGCCATGCCAGATTGAACAGGATGATTGCTGAGGCAAAAGGGAAGTGATGTATTCCTTGG
>JBILUY010000350.1:0-3183 GCA_044370735.1 Crocinitomicaceae bacterium
TGTACCTCTTTTTACTGCTGCACCACCAGCCGTTGCCTCAGGGTCTCTCCGCTTTGCAGGGTGGCGGACACGGTGTAGAGGCCGTCTAGGTAAGCCGTACTATCTTTACCTTACAGTGACCAACCTGTTCCCTCCGCTCACGCCTTGGGTGGTCTGTAGGTTGTAGTAGTAGGTGCCGCTTTGCAGGTCATCTGTGGTAATTTCCAAGGTGTTGAAGGTTCTATCTACCCGGAACCGCTTCACTTCTTGGCCGCCTGTGGTGTACAGCACTATGAAACCTTCATTCACACCAGTTGGAAGGGCATAATCAATGCGGGTGGTGTTGGCCGTTGGGTTTGGGTAAGCCATGCCGGCACTTAGAGTGGCCAGTTCATGGATTGGGCCCAGACTCATTCCTGTGGCTAAGATGCCAGGCAAATTGTACACGTATGCCTTCCCATCACTATTGCACCCACTTAGCAACATGAAGGTGCCCACCTCGGTATTGTAAATAGGCACTTGAAATTGAGGCACGCTAGCATGTAATATAGGTGCCCGATTATTAGCTGTGAACAAAATTGAACCGTCTTCATTGACGATCTGGGTAACACAATCCGGTATATTCTGGTCAACGTACATGAATTCAATCTCATCATCTTGATCGAACAGATATTGCGATATGTACTTGATGCTTTGGACATTATTGACATCACTTAAGTCTGTCGCTAACGAAAAGGATATAGTACGCCAAAGGCTATGGTCCAGTTCGTACAGCTTAAGTTTTTTATTGTGACTATCTATGAAGCAGAATTTTCGTCCTTCCGACTCCAATTCAACGATCAGTAAAGATTGTCTGCTTCCAAGGGCACCATAGTAACCAGCGGAATCATAGGTGTGCGAAAGGGTGATCTGAGCATTTGAAGTGAGCGGAATGACCAATGCGGTCAGTAATCCGATGGTTTTCATCAGTTGTTTCATGAGTAAGAGTATTATTGAAAAGGGAAAGGAGGAACTACTTAGTCTTCACCATTTTCTTAGTGGCAGCAATCTGACCATCAATGACCAAGGTATAGGTATAGATACCACTGGAAAGGTCTGGTGCAAAAACATTCAACTGCCCTTGACCACGGCCATGCACAGCAACCGTACGGATCAGTTTGCCATCTGCATTATGGAATAAGATCTCAGCTTTGTTGGCCTTCTCCGAAATTGCGTAGTCAATGATAGTGTTTTCAGCAAAGGGATTCGGAACATTTTGCTCAAGCACTATCGGTTCGCTATCCGTAAGCTGAACATCCTGTTGGTGTTTTGTTTTAAGATTTTCAGAATCGCCATCCAATCTGAACCCAGCTCCCGAAGCATTGCAACAAGCATTGAGCAGTGACATGATCTCTTGTATCTCTGATTGCCTTTGCTGATCATTTTCGACCAGTTGCGTAATTTGAGCTTGATAGTTGTTGTTAAGTAATGATGTCTCGGCAACAACACCCAATAGGCTGTCATTTTTGAAGCGCAGTTCTTGAACAGCCTTGGTCAGTATGGGGATAAGTGCAATATAATTCAGCGCTTTGTATTGATATTCGGCATTCAATACATTGCCAAGAGTGTCGATGTAGGCCGATTTGGTCATGGTATGGACCACCTCTGGCAAAGTCTCTTCCACCTGTTGGGCTATGAATCCATATTGCTTGACCGATTGAAAATCAAACTTTCCGGGGCCGTTGAAATTTAGCGTGTCAAAAAAGTAAGATTTGGGTTGAAGTTGCTCTATGATGGAAAGCGCATTCGGAATCGGTTCAACAGCCGTCTTGAACATTTGATCTGAATCCAAGATAACGGTTGCGGCAGCCACATCCCCAGAAGAGTTGATAACCGTTGTACCAACGCCTCCACCGCTAACATCTAATTTGTATGTAGGATTATTCACCCCTATCCCGACATTCCCTTCAATGATGGCACCGTTGGTGGGAGCGGCCGTATTTCCAGCATATCCTGCACCGATGGCCAAGGAGCCTTCAACATCAAGTAGGTTCTGGTGCCCCGTGGTACCAATTGCCAAGCGACCGGCAGCATTCATCTGCATGAGCGACCCGGTGTTGTTGCGCCATCTGAACGGAGGTCGCGTGATGATATCTGCCGTTCCGGTTCTGCGTGCATCAAATGTCATGGCTGGTGTGGTACCGCTATCGTCAGCAGGGTCAATGCGTGCTGAGATGAAAAGGCCTTCGTTTGACGATGTAGTGGAGATACCGGTAATCTCCGGTGCGAATTCATCGTCACTGGATGTTCGGTTTGCGATGTTCAGATAACCTGAGGTATTGTCAGACACCCCAAACCTTGCCACTCCTTCGTCTCCGGTTATCTCTTGTGCCAACACATGCAAAATCAGGCTGGGAGTTGTGGTGCCTATGCCTACTTTACCAATACCATTGGCTCCTCCTGAGTTAGTGAATGTCATTGTGGGAATGTCGGAGTTCATCCCAATTCGTAGGGTATTTGATGTGGGATTGCTCAGTGGGTAACCACTCACACCCTTGCCAAACACATAGGCATTTGATGCAATGGATGAAGTGTATTCGCCTATGGCCAGGCTATTGGAGGCAGATGCATCAGCATAGTTGAATATCGCCATTGACTTGGAACCACCAGCATTTGCCCCGAATCCGAAACTCATGGCATCGGTATTGTCCGCCCAAGATGAATTTCCGATTGCGATGCTTGAATTGGCCCCTACATCTGCACCATCACCAATCACTGCTGCACAGTCAAAGTTTGAACAAGGTGCAGCGGAGCAGTTACTTGTGAAAAGTGATACGTTGTAGCACGTTTGCCCCACCGCCCGCATCTCACCGAGCAGAATGATGGCAATGGTCAGCAAAAGGACAAGGGGGGGGGCAGATGCTTTTCATTGTATGGGGTATTTAAGTGTTTAGGTAGGTGCCAAGGTAGGCGAAAAGTTCGGGTGGGGTCGCTGTTCGCTGTTGGCTTCAAGCCGCTAGCTTTAAGCAGATAGCTTCATGTAATTTACACTCACCCGCACCCCTCAACCAATCCCGTCCTGAGCCCATTCGAAGGGTTATGGGTGACACGGCCGTGGTCTATGGACTATCGACTATGGACTGTTCGCCATTCGCCCCAATCCTTAAACCCCGAACCCGGTCAGGCCAGGCAGATCAGTCAGAAACGGCCCCTATTTCCATCCGC
>JBILUY010000322.1:0-3182 GCA_044370735.1 Crocinitomicaceae bacterium
GACTTCGGGCGCGACTACTTGGTCCAATATCTGGTTTGTGCAGTCCAATCAAAATGCCTCGTACGGTGCTGGTATCACTTTACGGGTCTACAACGCGGGGGCTGCGCCGCTTAACTTGAGAGGGTGGGGGCATGCCACCAACGGGTCGGTTGCGGCCAATACCGTTTCTTCGAACTTCTTTATTACTGGTTCGGGTCAATGGCAGTACTGGGGAGCCACGGCGCCTTTACCTCCGCAGGTATTACCTACCACCGGAATGGCTGCTACCGGCAACCCCTACAGTTTGGACGGCATTGCGCTCTACCAGAATGCGGAGGATCAGTTAGATGGATTGTTTGTCCTAAACTCCATGAACTGTCGCTTGCTTGCCTTCAACTTCAGTGCTGCCTCGATGCAATTTGGTTTAAAGACCACGACGGGCGCGGTGAGTTCTCGGGTCGGGAATAGCATCCTCTCAGGCAGATTGGGGTTGATTGGGAATAGTATTGGGGGTGGTGCGGCGGGAGGCACCTATGGCGTGAATGTCGGCAACGCGCCTTGCGGCTTTAACGGGGATGATGGTCCGATATTTACCACGCAGTTCAATCTGTTCTCGCCCGCAGAGGGATTTGGTGTGCCAGAATCGGGTGACATATCAGTTACCGCGACTACCGGACTGAGAACTGGCTACTCCTCCTATAATAATCGAGTAGGGTTCATGTCGGTCTCCGCCGATGGTTCTGAATTGTACGTGGCAGACACTGGAAATAATCGCGTGCGGGTGGTCAATATCAGCAGGAGCAGTGTATTCCCGGCCAACAACAGTCCCTACACGAACGGCGCGAGTGCGACGAACCCTGATACGGAGCGGAATCTCGTGCGAACGCTCCTGGGGTCTGGTGCTCGACGTTACGGCGAGATCGAAATGCCAGCCCCCGCCTCTTTGGCTCCCCTGAATGAGCCGAGTCAGTTGGCTTACGATGAGGTCAGTAATGCTCTCTATTTCGCGGATACATCAGCTTCGAGAGTCAGGTATGTCAATCTGGTGAATGGTACCATCAGAAATGCAGCGGGTAAGGCCCCACCTCTATCGCCTATTTCAATCAATGGGGGACCAGCAAGCGATGATGGGGTGAGTCCTACTCAGGCCTACTTGGGGCGCCCGGTAGCTATTTCGTTTGGGCCAGTACCTACTGGTGTCGGCAGTGTTTCGAGTCTTTACATTGTTGATACCGGAAATAATGCGGCTGCCAATATTTCTACCGGTGACAAGAATTGCGTGGTCAAGCTTTTGAATGGGACGAGCTCCACCTTGTCGGCCTATGGGTTAAATCTCTTAGCGAACACGTTCAAGGTAGTGGGTGGAGACTTTGGGAGTTCGGGTTGTGGGGCTTATGTGCCTCCACCAGTTCCGACGTCTTTGAAGGAAGCGCGGCTGAATAATTCCATGGGGATTGCAGCGAATGCTACGGATATGTACCTCGCCAGTACGTTGGATCACTGTATTCTTCGGACCGATATCTCTACTGGGCTTGCCTACCCATTCCTCGGGGTGTGCGGGACGTTAGGCAATAATACGGCGAGTGGCAGGAACTACACTGAGGTCACTGACTGGAATGCTTCGATTCCAAGCAACGGAGATCCTGCAAGCTTGAATACCCCCATGGGGCTTGCGATGGATCCGACCCCCGGAGTGGAGGGTAATTTCTTTGTGGCTGATTACGGCAATAACCAGATCGTCTACGTCAATCGGTCGGCGACAACCCAGTTGGGGGTGCCGTCCCAGAAGGCGCAGCGCATTGATTTTACAAGTTTGACCGGTGTGTCACCCAATCAGCCAACGGTCGTTACCGCAAGGTATTTTGCAGCAGGACCAGGCGGGGCACCCGGAACGGTTGTTTGCTTTGCCAATGGTTCCATCCGGGAGGATGTGACCACGGGAACTCATAGTGTGCAGTGCTTTACCAGGACTGCGGCAGCTCCCACGAGCTCAAATTCGATGAGCTATTCGTTCGGAACCGGTAAGGCCGGCGGGAGCTTTACCATGACTTCGAGTGCTGGGGTCAATGAGTCGCAGGAAGGGATTTCGGCCGTCGGATTACGAATGTGGGGTCCGAACGGACTGGCGTTTGACTCCGAGGGTAATTTGTATATCTCAGATCGATATAACCATGTGATCCGGAAAGTGGCACGTTGGTGGTAGGACTGGCTCCGTGGTGGCTGACGCGGCCGGGGCAGGTGCCCCCCCCCCCTGGGTGATTGAGGCTGGGGGTTCGCGTAAAGCGCGCACTGTGAGCAAGTACCTCCAATTATTAAAATAATTGACGAAAATCGGAGATACTTGCTATCCTGTTGATGTGCCGCATCAACGACCCCGTCATCTTTTGTCCCTCTTGGATCAGCGATTGAAGCATTTTCCGATCGTTGGGGTGCTCGGCGCCCGTCAGACCGGCAAGAGCACCTTGATCCGAGAAATCCTCGGGCGGAAGCGCGCGCTCAAGTATATCACCTTGGATCGCGAAGAGGATCGGGTGGAGGCTGTCCGGAGTCCGAGTTTGTTTGTGCAGGATCTGGAGGCCACGGGTCAAAAGACCGTGGTCATCGATGAGATCCAGAAGGCGCCGGCGTTGTTTGACACCCTCAAAGCGGAGGTGGACGAAGACCGACGTCCCGGTCGATTCCTGATCACGGGTTCCACGGAATTTTCCAGGAAATCGGGGATCCGAGAGTCCCTGACGGGACGGATCGCGTTGACGCGTCTTTATCCGCTCAATCTTTCTGAGATTCAGGAGCAGGAGGCGGGAGGGTTCCCCCTGGCCGGATTGGGCACGCACCCAGGCTCCAAGGAGGGCAACCGGGATATCAAACTCTGGCTGAACCGGGGCGGCATGCCCGGGATATTTGCCATCCGGGACGACGCCAACCGGACGGCGCAGTGGGATGCCTGGGTCGAGACGACTTGTTATCGGGACCTGGCCCAGTTTGATATCAAACGGTTCAAGCCGGAGCTGGCCCTGCGGCTCCTTGGGGCCATTGCCCGGGCGGATACCCCCGGTCGTCACGAAGTGGCCGGGATGCTGGGGGTGCTGCCCCGGCAGATCGACTCCTATCTGGAAGCCCTCCAGGCACTGCATGTGATTTACGAAATTCCGCCGCACCCGAGTGGCACCGGCAAGGCGCAGTTTCAGATCATGGATGCGGGG
>JBILUY010000074.1:0-11586 GCA_044370735.1 Crocinitomicaceae bacterium
CGGCTTCTAACCTCTACGCTAGGAGTTACATTTTCCAACGCTTTTTTCCAAACTTCAAGACCAGTTTGATCTTCAACTTTAGAATCTACGATATCTAATGCATCGTAGAAAATTTTAAACGCTAACGTTTTTTTTCCGTCATACATCAAATTGTTAACGAATTTAGTAACTACTACTTCGTTAAACTTTGGATCCGGAAGGATGGGAATTTTTTTGGCTTTTCTTCTTCTCATGATTTGAAAGCTTTAAATTATTTTTTCACTTTTGGTCTCTTAGTACCATACTTAGAACGACGTTGAGTTCTACCCTCTACACCAGCTGTATCTTCAGCTCCACGTACGATGTGGTATCTTACCCCTGGAAGGTCTTTTACCCTTCCTCCACGTACTAAAACTAAAGAGTGCTCTTGTAAGTTGTGTCCTTCACCGCCAATGTAAGCATTGACTTCCTTACCATTAGTTAGACGAACTCTGGCTACTTTTCTCATAGCTGAATTCGGCTTTTTAGGAGTAGTGGTGTAAACCCTTACACATACCCCTTTGCGTTGCGGGCAAGAGTCAAGAGCAGCCGACTTGCTTTTCTTTACTACTGCCGTTCGCCCTTTGCGAACTAATTGTTGAATAGTTGGCATACTAAAAATTAAACATTTATAAATAAACTACTACCCCAAACTACACAGTTGGGGACGCAAATATACTCAAAATTTAAAACAACACAAATAAAAACAACATTTTCAGACGTTTTTAACAAATAAATGTTTATCACAAAAATCTGTTTCGTCGAAAAAAAATAGAAAAGTCAATCTACCATTTCGTAACTTTGTTTTATGGATTATTTAGACGGATTAAATTCAAGCCAGCGAGAAGCTGTTGAACAAACAGAAGGACCAATTATGGTAATTGCAGGTGCTGGTTCAGGTAAAACACGCGTACTCACCTATCGAATTGCACATATGATTAAAAGTGGCGTTGACCCTTTTAACATTTTAGCCCTCACCTTTACAAATAAGGCAGCAAAGGAAATGACCGAACGTATCAGTAATATCGTTGGTGGTAGTGAAGCCAAAAATATTACGATGGGTACTTTCCACTCTGTTTTTTCAAGAATTTTACGTTTTAACGCAGATTTACTTGGTTATCCAACAAACTTCACAATCTACGATACTCAAGATTCTAAAAGTCTACTAAAAGATATTATTAAAGAATTAAATCTCGATGATAAGACCTATAAACCGGGTATGGTTTTAGGAAGGATTTCAGCTGCTAAAAATAACCTCATCTCTCCAGAAGCATATGCTGCCAATGCAGAAATTATGCTGGAAGATAAACAAAGCCGTCGTCCAGAACTTTCAAAAATATATACAACGTATGCAAATAGATGTCAAAAAGCAGGAGCAATGGATTTTGATGATCTACTTTTTCAGACAAATGTATTATTGAGAGATTTTCCAGATGTACTACAACATTATCAACATAAATTTAGATACATTTTAGTTGATGAGTATCAAGATACCAATTATGCCCAATATCTTATTGTAAAAAAAATGGCCGCAGTATACGAAAACATTTGTGTTGTTGGAGACGATGCTCAAAGTATCTATTCATTTCGAGGTGCGAACATTCAAAATATTTTAAATTTCAAGAATGATTATCCAGACTATCGTATTTTTAAATTAGAACAAAACTACCGTAGTACAAAATCTATTGTTGAAGCTGCGAACAGTGTTATAAGCAAGAATAAAGATCAAATTCAAAAGAATGTTTGGACTGCCAATGACGAAGGTAATCCAATCACTATTATTCGTACTTTAACAGATAACGAAGAGGGAAAAGTAATTGCAAATAAAATCTACGACGTTAAAAAATCTGAAGGATTAAATTATAGTGATTTTGCTATTTTATATAGAACGAATAGACAATCACGTGCTTTTGAGGAGGCTTTACGTAAGCTAAATCTTCCTTATAAAATTTATGGTGGAATTTCATTCTATCAACGTAAAGAAATTAAAGACTTACTTGCCTATTTTAGATTAACAGCAAATCCAAGAGACGAAGAAGCATTAAAACGTGTCATCAATTATCCAAAAAGAGGAATTGGGAAAACGTCGATTGAAAATTTAATTATTGCTAGCACAAAATATGGCGTAAGTATGTTTGATATCATTCAAGATTTCAACGCCTACCCAGTTGCTTTAAATGGTCCTACAAAAACTAAAATGCAGGAATTTGCAACAATGATTGAAAGTTTTCATGCGCAATTAAATAAAATGCAAGCGTATGACCTCGCTTATCATATTGCAAAATCATCAGGAGTTTTAAAAGACTTGTACAACGAAAAAGACAAAGGACCAGAAGAAGTTGAACGCTATCAAAATATTGAAGAGTTATTAAACGGTATCAAAGCATTTACAGCTCAACAAGATGCTGATGAGTTAAAAACATTATCTGAATTTATGATTGATGTTGCGCTTTTGACCGATGCCGATAGCGACAAAGAGGAAGATAAAAACAAAATCACTTTAATGACGATACACTCCAGTAAAGGGCTTGAATTTCCACACGTATATTTAGTTGGTGTTGAAGAAAATTTATTTCCTTCTCAAATGTCATTGAATACAAGAAGTGAACTTGAAGAAGAACGTCGTTTATTTTATGTTGCTGTAACTCGTGCTGAAAAAACATGTACCATTTCCTATGCTGCTTCAAGATTTGTTTTTGGTAGTTTAACTTCAAGTGAGCCGAGTAGATTTATTTCTGAAATCAATAAAGAATATGTTTCATTTGAAAATCCTTACAATACTGGTAGAAGTTTAGGCAGGTCGTTAAGTGGCAATACAACTACAACTGAAAATGGATTTTCAGGAGGATTAAACAAACGTTACGAACAACCTAGAAACTTAAGGTCAATTTCAGAAGCTACTTCAGGTGGAAATAATTTGAATAAAGGAAATGAACAATTAAAGGTAGGTTACAATGTCCTTCACGAACGTTTTGGAAAAGGGAAGATCATTAAGATCGAAGGTGATGGTGCTGAAAAGAAAGCAGTCATATTCTTTCCACAAGAAGGATCAAAGACCTTGCTTTTAAAATTTGCTAAATTGGAGGTTGTAGATTAAGTATTCACATAAAACAAAAAATCCCGTTCAATGACGGGATTTTTTGTTTTATGTGAAATTAGTTTTTTTAATCTCTATTTCCTCCAAGTAATCTTAATAAAGAAACAAATAAATTAACAAATAAAATATAAAGTTGCATACCACCAATTAAAGCTAATTTGTTTCTATCTGCACTTTCTAATCCTGGTTCTTCACTAATGTGTTTTAATTGCTGCATTTTATAAGCAGTTAAACCCGTAAACACAGGAACACCAACTAGAGCTATAATAAAACTCATCGTATCACTTTCTCTGAAAAAATTAATTACAGAAGCTATAAAAAGTCCTATAAATACCATATACAATAAACTACCTAATTTAGTAAGATCAGTTTTTGTAGTATATCCTAAAATAGCCATTCCTGCGAATGCTCCAGCAGTTACAAAAAAAGTAGATGTGATTGATGCAATATTATAAACAACAAAAATGGTACTTAGACTTAACCCAATTAACACTGAATAAAGACCAAATAATAAAAATAATGTTGCCATATTAAATCTATTATAAGAAGATTGAATTAACCAAGCAAGACCAACAGGTGCAAATACAACAATATAAAACATTGTTGATATCCCACCTTGCGGTGTAACAAAATAACGAAGTACAAATTCAGGTGTACCACATAAATAAGCAATTCCTCCAGAAATTGCTAAAGCAATAAACATATACGAATAAACACTTCTAAAGAAGTCTGAGGACATTGCTTTTGTAGATGTCCCGTACTGATTTTGGTTTACAAAATTATCTAACATAGTTACTTAAATTTTAGTGTAGTTTAGCATTTACTAAATTAATAAATTCTTTTCTTGTTGAGTCATTCGTTAAAAACAATCCTGTGAAAGCACTTGAAGTCGTTACAGAATTTTGTTTTTGAACCCCTCTCATTTGCATACACATATGACTACATTCTAATACGACAGCAACGCCTTTTGGTTTCAACGTTTCTTGAATACAATCTCTGATTTCAATTGTCAATCTTTCTTGTACTTGTAATCTCCTAGCAAAAGCATCCACTACACGAGGAATTTTACTTAATCCAACAATCGTACCATTTGGGATGTATGCAATATGTGCTTTACCAAAGAAAGGTAACATATGATGTTCACACATAGAATACACTTCAATGTCTTTTACAATAACCATTTCTGAATATTCTTCCTGAAACAACGCGCTTTTAAGAATTTCTTCTGGTTTAATATCATAACCGTGAGTTAAAAACTGTAAGGCTTTGGCAACACGTTCAGGTGTTTTTAATAACCCTTCTCTTTTTGGATCTTCCCCTAAATCTGAAAGTATGTCTGTATAAACGGTTGAAATCTTCGATGTGATTTCTTCATTGTAATATTTATCGCTCATTGTTTATTTTATTAATATGGCTCTTTACCGCCAAAATATTCTACAAAATTATTTTCTGTTTCTTCTAATCTAATTTTCGCTAATTCCCCTCCTTCATTTTTAATTGGAGCTTCGAGTATATCCCAAATGACAATTGCTAAATTTTCAGTAGATGCTAACCCATTTTTAAAATAAGGAAGATCTTCATTTAAATTTTTGTGATCAAACACTTCTATCACCTCTTTTTTGATAATCGCACTTAACGTAGTCAGATTAATCACGAAGCCAGTTTCGGGAGATGGAATTCCTTTAACAGTGACTATCAAATTAAAATTATGACCGTGCCAATTCTGATTTGCACATTTCCCAAAAACTAATTCGTTTTTTTCATCTGACCAATCTGTTCTTCTTAATCGATGGGCAGCATTAAAATGTTCTTTTCTTACTATGTAAATATTCTTGGACATTTTCTAAAAAAGAATAAAGATAAATCTTGTTTTGAAATTACTGCTTATTTCTTAAAAATTGAATTTACCTTTTGAATTCGATACGCAAAAATTTGTTCTAATTTCGGTCTGATTATAAAAGGATGAACTAATTTTCCTAAAATTCCAAATGGTGGTTGATATGAAACGATATCAATCATTTCAACTCCTCCTTCCACTTCTTTAAAGTGATGTTCGTGATGCCACAACTTATAAGGCCCTACTCGTTGTTCATCTACAAAAAAAGATTTATCTCTGACATGGGTAATTTCTGTCACCCATTCCATAGGTATGTTTAGTAAGGGACTTACTTTGTATGCAATAATCAATCCTTCATACATTTCCTTTGGAGTTTCCGTTTTCACGTCAAACCCCATATATTCAGGAGTAATTAACTTAAGATTAGCCGGGTTGGAAAAAAACTCCCAACACGTTTCAAGATCTGTATGAACTATTTGCTTTCGAATTAACTGATACATCTTATCGCTTTTAAAGTAAAACAATAAAAACGATAAGATGTTCAAAAAACTACATATACTTATTAGGAACTAGGTAATTTTCCACATAATCTTTTACCCCTTCTTCTAATGTATGAAAAGGTATAGAATAACCTTGACCAATTAACTTTTGCATATTTGCCTCGGTAAAATATTGGTACTTATCACGAATATCAATCGGAGTATCAATAAACTCAATAGTAACAGGTTTTTCTAATGCGTTAAAAGTATTTGTTGCTAAATCTAAAAATGTTCTTGCCTTTCCTGATCCTAAATTATAGATACCTGAATTTGGTTTATCAGTCATCAAGAACAAACAAACATTCACAACGTCTTTTACATAAACGAAATCTCTTAATTGACATCCATCTTTGTAATTTGGATTATGAGAACGGAATAATTTCATTCCTCCATTAACATTAATTTGATTGAATGTATGGAAAATAACAGAAGCCATTCTTCCTTTATGATATTCGTTAGGACCATACACGTTAAAGAATTTTAACCCTGCCCAAAAAGGCGGCTTCTTATCTTGTTGTAACGCCCAAATATCAAAATCATTTTTCGAATCACCGTATGGATTTAAAGGTTTTAAGTTTGGAATTACCTCGTGATTGTCATCATATCCAAATTCACCTAATCCGTATGTTGCTGCAGAACTTGCATAAACAAGAGGAACATTATTTTCTACACAAAAGTTCCAAATCATTTTTGTATAGTTCACATTTAATTCATCAAAAATCTCTTTGTTGAATTCGGTGGTATCTGTTCTTGCGCCAATATGAAAAATAAATTCAACTTGATTTGTATTCTCTTTCAACCAATCGTTAAATACATTACGCTCAATTTTAGCACTAAATGACTTATCTTTTAGATTAGCTTCTTTTTCAGTTTTCGTAAAATCATCTACTAAAATTAAATCTGTTCTTCCAGATTGATTTAATTTGCTTACTAAACAACTTCCTATAAATCCTGCTGCACCTGTTACTACTATCATACCTTATTACTTATTATCTACAAATTGAATTTCATATAACTTTTGGTAATACCCTCCATCTTTTGTAATCAACTCTTTATGAGTACCCATTTCAACGATTTCTCCTTTTTCTAACACTACAATCTTGTCTGCATTTTGAATTGTGGATAATCGATGAGCAATTACAATAGATGTTCTTCCAAAAGTAAGTTTTTCTGTTGCCTTTTGTATCATTAATTCCGATTCATTGTCCACACTTGAAGTAGCTTCATCCAAAATTAATATCGAAGGATTATAAACATAAGCTCTTACAAAAGAAAGTAATTGTCTTTGTCCTACAGATAAAATCCCTCCTCTTTCACCAACCAAAGTATCATATCCTTGAGGTAATTTTTCAATAAAATCGTGTGCTCCAACTGCTTTTGCTGCCTCAATCACCTGTTCAAAGGTAATCGAAGGATCTCTTAATGTGATATTATTTAACACACTATCAGAAAACAAGAATACATCTTGAAGTACAATTGCAATGTTTTTGCGTAAAACCGAGAGATTAATATCTTGAATATTTTTATGATCTATTAAGATTTCTCCTTGTTGATTTTCATAAAAACGACCGATTAAATTGACAATCGTTGACTTTCCTGCACCTGTTGCACCTACAAAAGCAATAGTTTTCCCTTTTTCAATGGATAAGTCGATATTTTTAAGTACCCATTGATTTTCTAAATAGGCAAATGAAACATTTTTGAAATCGATAGTTGAATGAAAATTCACATCAACTACTTGACCAACATCTTGTTTGTGAGTTTGCATATCTAAAATTTCGAAAACTCGTTCAGCCCTCACAATTCCTCGTTGCAGGATATTAAACTTGTCTGCCAATTGTCTGATTGGACGAAATAACATATTAATCCATAATGTAAAAGAAACTATTTCAGCATACATAATTTTTGGATCAATTTTGGAATCACCAATAAATTGAAATGCGCCCCAAACAAGTAAAAAAGCCACAGATAAAGAACTCAACAATTCAACAACTGGAAAAAAAATTGAAAAAGCCCAAACTGCATTAATGTGTGCTTGTCTATGATCTTTGTTAATGGTTTCAAAAATTTCTTGTTCTTTTCTTTCTCTAGTAAACAATTGAACAATATTCATTCCAGTTATGTGCTCTTGAACGAAGGTGCTTAATCTAGTCACTTGTAAACGCTCCTGTTGAAATGATTTTTTCATTGCATTTGCAAAAATTCGTGTAGCAATGATCAACAAAGGGATTGGAATTAATGTCAACAATGTTAGTTTCCAATTGGTAACAAACATAATAACAACTACAACAATCAACATCAACAAATCTCCTAAAATGTCTATAAATCCAGAAGAAAAAACTTCTGCAATTGCTTCAATATCCGAAACTAAACGAGTAACTAACGAACCAATTGGAGTCTCATCAAAATATTTCATTTTAAAGGATTGCATATGATTATACAATCGTTGTCTTATATCACGAATAATTGATTGCGCTAATAAATTTGAAGAAAAAGCACTCAAAAATTGAAAAATACCTTCTAATAATAATACTAATAAAACAAGTGCAGTCCAGTTGAATAATTCCTTTTCATTTTGTCCCGAAATAATATATTTATCAACCATTATACCAATTAATTTAGGTCTAAATGGTGTTAATAATGATAAAATAATGGTACATATAAAAGAGAGTAAAACAAGCTTCTTGTAATTTCTAACAAAAATCATTAGTCGCCTAAAAATCCCAAAATCAAGTTTTGCTTCTTTACTCATACAACAAAATTAATAGACATTGACTAATATCCCTAGTTTCTATTTTAATTATCTCTTTTATTTTTTAACTTTACAAAAAGACTAACCACTATGATTTATAATTTCAGCGATTCAAAATCTGTAATTGGACAAATTTTATCAGAATTAAGAGATGTTCAAATTCAAAAAGATAGTATGCGTTTCAGAAAAAATTTAGAGCGCCTTGGAGAAATTCTGGCGTATGAAGTTTCAAAGAAATTAGACTATAAATCAGTGTTAGTAACCACTCCTCTAGGTGAAGCGGAGACGTTTCAACTTGTGGACCAACCCATTTTAGCTACTATTTTAAGAGCAGGTTTACCGATGCATCAAGGATTTTTAAATGTATTCGACAAAGCTGATTCTGCATTTATTTCAGCATATAGAAAACACATTGATAAAGATGACTTTGAAATTCAAGTTGATTATGTTGCTTCTCCAACTTTTGAAAACAAAACATTGATTATCATAGACCCTATGTTAGCTACTGGTAGTTCAATGGAATGTGTTTATAAGACTTTATTACACCAAGGCACACCAAATAAAGTAATCGTTGTTTCTGCTATTGCTGCACCTGAAGCGTTAGAAAATTTACAAAAACATTTACCTGAAAATACACTTTATTACATAGGATCTATTGATCAAGAATTAACAGCTCAAGCGTATATTGTACCAGGTATTGGAGATGCTGGCGACTTGGCTTTCGGAGTTAAATGTTAATCAATGAAGTACTCAATTTATATTGGACTTTTAGCGTTATCAACTATTAAGTTTTTATTTGCTCCATTTGGAGGACCTGCGTTAAAACTTAATTTTTTCGAAACCTATTTTAGTTGTATTATTGGTGCAATCGTAAGTTCTACTTTTTTCTTTTTTTTAGCTGAATATTTCTTAAAAAGAAGTTTTAATAAAAAACGAGAAGCAATACTCAACGCCGAGAAAAACGGAATTGTTCTTCCTAGAAAGAAAGTTTTTACTAAAATGAATAAGTCGTTGATTAAAGTAAAGCATAAACTTGGAGTTTTCGGTATTTCATTTTTAGCCCCTTTGTTTTTATCAATCCCTGTTGGAACAATTATTGTTGCAAAATTTTATGGTAAGAATAAATATAGTTATCCATTGATAATTTTAGGAATATTTGTGAATGGCATAATTACTACTGGAATTTCCTATTTAATTGCAAGTGCTGTTTGATGAACAAAATCAATCATTTATTTTTTGATTTAGATCGTACATTATGGGATTTTGAGACTAACTCAAAAATTGCATTACAAAAGATTTATGATAAATATCGTTTAGAAAGTCATTTTGAACATTTTCTTCAATTTCAAAAATCGTATCAGAACATCAATAATGAACTTTGGAAAAAATACGGCAAAGGAAAAATAAGTAAGGATGAGTTACGAATTATTCGTTTCGAAAAAACACTCGAAAAAGTAAATGTATTTGATAAAAAATTTGCAATCACCTTAAGTCAAGATTATATATCCATCGCACCGAAAGAAAAGAATTTATTCCCAAACACACTCGAAACAATCAAAGAATTAGCAAAAAACTACCAATTACACATTATTACCAATGGATTTGCTGAAGCACAGTTTGTAAAACTAGAATCCTCTGGATTGAAACCATTTTTTGATGTTATTGTCTGTTCTGAAATGGTGGGGAAAACAAAACCTCATCGAGAAATATTTGAGCACGCTCTACAATTAGCAAACGCAAAGGTTTCAGAAAGCATTATGATTGGAGATGATCATAACACAGACATAATGGGCGCAATTCAAGTGGGAATGCAAGCAATTTTATTTGACCCTTCTAACCGTTATAGAAAATCAGCGGGCTTACACAAAATAAGCAATCTAAATGAATTACCTTTATTAATAACAATGATAAAATAAAAAAAGCTAATCTTTCGACTAGCTTTAAATATTAATATAATTCTTGTCTGATTTTTTCGTACAAAATCATTCCGGTCGCTACCCCTACATTTAAGGAAGAGATTTTTCCTGACATTGGTATTTTAGCTTTAATATCAGCCATTTTTAATATATCATTAGAAATACCATCTTCTTCAGACCCCATCACTATACCAATCTGACCTCTCAAATTCACTTCATATAATGGAACAGAAGATTTTTCAGTACAAGCTACAATTCTAAAACCACTTTGTTGCAAATAGAAAATACTATCTTTTAAATTTCCAACCTTACAAACAGGGATACGATTTAAAGCTCCAGCACTCGTTTTAATTGCATCTGCTGTAACCTGAACAGAACCTTTACCTGGTATAACAATCGCATTTACTCCCATACATTCAGCCGTACGTGCAATAGCACCAAAATTTCTAACATCAGTCAATCTATCCAAAAACAAAAAACAAGCTTTTTCATTATTTTCTACAAACTGATCTACTAAAGGTTCGAAATCAACATATTCTTTAGGAGAAAGATAAGCGACAACTCCTTGATGATTTTTATCCGTAAGTCTATCTAACTTTTCAGCTGGAACAAATTGTATAAAAAAATTTTTACCTGCAGTTGCCTCCTTCAATTCAAAAAACAATTCTTTTTGAAGACCTTTTTGAATAACAATTTTGTTGATCTCACGGCCAGCAGCTATTGCTTCAATTACAGCTCTAATTCCAAAAATCAAATCCTCTTTTTCTTTTTTCACATAATTTTCTTTCGGATTATTACGAAAATTACTCTTTCTGTTATCGTTCATTTAAACTAATATTTCTAATTCAACCTCAACATTATCCCCTAATGTTTTAGCAACAGGACAAGCTTTTCCAGCTGCAATTGCCCTTTTTTGCTCATCTTCATTCCAACCGTTTCCAGACAAATCAATTTTCAGAATTATTTTTTGCACGCGTCTTGGAGAGTCAGCACTCATAATTTTAGTCACTTCCGCATTTCCTTTAGAAAAATTCAATCCGTGATTTTGACAGTAAATTCCAACGATTGTCAACAAACAAGATGCGTAAGATGTCGCTAATAAGTCTGTTGGTGAAAATGCCTCGCCTTTACCAAAATTATCAACTGGAGCATCTGTAATAATTTTATTACCTGAAGCTATATGCGTAGCCTCTGTTCTTAATCCTCCTAAATATTCAACTTTTGAAGTAATCATAAAAACTAAAATTTATGTAAAAGTAAGTCTTAAAGTTCAAATGTGATTGAAAATAAATCCAAACTTAAAAACTAATATTCATTAACTTTATCCTTTTTACACTCAATGATCTTTTCGAATATAGATTTAGATGAATTTTATCCTCTTACTTGTTCTCTAGAAGGAACTTGCTGCTTTGGAAATAACGTATATG
>JBILUY010000268.1:0-3140 GCA_044370735.1 Crocinitomicaceae bacterium
TTAAAAAAAATAACAGATAAAATTAATGAATTATTTCCAAATAGTAATATGGCAATATCCGGGTCATTAACAGATAAAAAAACATCTTATCATATTATATTAAATCATTATTTTATTGATTGTGAACAAGAAAGAAAGCAAATGAAATATATTGCTAAATATTTAAATATTTATTTTGATGATGGTTTTGATTGGAAAGTTTACACTAAAAATAGAAATATGAAATGTATAAACCAATCTAAACAAGATAAACGAATACAAAAGATAATTTTAAATGATGATCCTAAAATGCATTTTATAACTTGTTTTATGGATGGTGTTATGGATGGTGATTATTATCCAATTCCACAATTTAAAAAAGCTAAAACCGAATCTATGAAACATATCAAATTAAAAATTGAAGTTGATAAAAGTTTAGAGCCATTAAATTTGGGATTATTGCCAAAACTAGATATTAAACAGCCAAAGGATTTAGATTTAAATAATATGTCCAATTTAAATTTGTTATCTATTATTCCATTAAATAAATCATTTGACCATTCATATACTCACAGAATTGCACGTTTTTGTTTTTATAACAATTTAACATTAGAAAATTTTTTATCATGGTATAAACAAAAAAGCACAGATAAGGATAAAATTAAAAAATGGCAATCAAAATGGGATGAACTAAAAAACTTTCCACCTATGAGTATACCCGCTATAACATCAATATTATTAAAATATTATCCAGACCTTAACAGAGAAAAAGGATATCAAAAGTTTATTAGTCTATTTACTTTAGACAACAAAAATATACACAAAGTCCCTGCTTTATCTCAAGAGTGTTTTAATAAAGATGATAAGTTTATATGCTTAAATACTGGTATGGGATCCGGGAAAACATATCAAGCCATAGAATATTTAAAAAATGTTGAGTCATTTATTTGGATGGCTCCTATAGAGGCACTAGCTCAAAACACAATGCACAGATTAGAACAGAATAAAATTGATTGTAAATATTATAAAGATTTCAAAAACTCAGCAGAGAAACTGGAAAAATTATCCAAATATGATAAAATGATTATTTGTATTAATTCTTTGCGTTATACCGATGAGAAAGTTTATAAAGTAGTCATAATTGATGAAATAGAAACATTATTAAACAAATGGTTCAACAATGAAACACTAAAGAATAATAAATTGGAAACGTGGAACCGCTTTTTAGATATCATCAAAAAGGCTGATAAAGTTATTCTATTAGATGCTTTTACATCCAAATTAACCACTGATTTTATTAATTGTTTTGAAAATAATAAACATTCGATATATGAACTTATCAAGGAACCAATTACAAGAAATATACAAGAGGTACACAATATGTCTCAATGGGTTCATGATATTATTGACTGTTTAAAACAAAATAAAAAAGTATTTATATTCTATCCATATTTGAGAAGACATCGTAATTTCCCAAGTATGGAAGAGTTTAAATTAAAACTAAAAGAAAAAACAAATAAAAAAGGAATTTGTTATAACAGTCAAGTTGATGATAAAATTTTAAAAGGGTTAAAGAATGTAAATGAAACATGGAGCAATAATTGTGATTTTGTTATTACGAATACTAAAATTACCGTTGGGATAAATTATGAAATTAATGATTTCCACCAAGTGTTTTTGGCTGCTGCCGGTTTTAATGTTGCTCGTGATCTTACACAAGTTTCATATAGATGCAGAAAATTAAGAGATAATATCATTAAGGTTGTTTATATTGAAAATTATAATCATAGTAACACTTTTGAAAATGATAATCATTTAGTCAAGGATTGTCCAATTTATCAAAACATTGTAAAAAATATTTTAATTGAAAGACAAGCACCATTAAAACAATCATTCAATTTTTTATGTGATAAAGCACATTATAATATTATAGCAAGTCCTGAAAAAGTAAATAAGGAACTAGACAAATATTTTAAAACTTTATTTGAAGACGCTAATTTATATTATGGTTATACTGATATTCCTGATATTGATGATATACGTTTATCTGTTTTAGAGACAAAATTATGTTTACAAACTGCAACAACTGAAGATAAAGCAATGATCAAGAAATATTATTACAAAAACCAATTCAAGAATATTGATGAAGAGGAATTAGAATTTGGATGGGATGAAAGATTTACTTATTTTTTTGAAAAACTAAGCGTCTTAATCCATGATGAAAATAACATTTATAAAAAAATTAGCGAGTTTAATTCATGGGATTCTATATTTCCAAGCGATAAAGAATTAAATAAAGTTAAATTAAATGAAGAGTTATTAGATAGAATATTTAAAGAGTATCATTTTAGAGATTTAAAGAAAACTAGTACTCCGAAAAGTATTATAAAACATATTTATAACGCATTCTTTAATAAGCACGTGATTAAAAGTAAGACTAAAGATAAAAAGAACTATTCATTATATATCGATGAGGACGTCCATAGAGTTTTTGATTATGGACTTGTAAATTTAAAACGATACCAGAAACTTAGTATTTTTGATAGGTGGATTGATGATATGTTGACTGGTGATGATTGGACTGAACCAACCGCAGAACCAACCGCAGTTCCAACCGCAGAACCAACCGCAAAACTTAGTATATTTGATATGTGGATCGAGGATATGTTGAATGGTGATGATTTGACTGGTGATGATTTGACTGGTGATGATTTGACTGTTCCAACCGAAGTTCCAACCGAAGTTCCAACCGAAGTTCCAACCGAAAAACCCAAGGTCGTAAAAACAACCCGTAAGAGTAAGAAAGATTATGGAAGAGACGGACAGCGTTGGATATTACACGATGAATGTTATGGTTGGGGTAGGCGAAATACATTTGAATATCCCGACATTGAAGGAGTGAATTTCATAACATGGGATGAATATACAAAAGTGAATTCTATATTTACAGGAGAGAAGGATATATTTAAAAAGAAGGATTCCCTAACAGTCAGGGAATATTTATTTCTGAAAAAAGAAGGGAAGGATATCCTAACAATCAAGAAATATGCATTATTGAAAAAAGAAGGGAAGGTCCTAACAATCAGGGAAGACAATACCAGTCATGGAAACATTATAAATATGATAATCCAAGACAAAAACGATTTATTATAATAATTTAT
>JBILUY010000375.1:0-3136 GCA_044370735.1 Crocinitomicaceae bacterium
TCCGCCTCGTCCTCCAGCACAACCGGCTGCGCCGATTCCGCTGGATGAGGAGCAAGACGCCCCATCATACCAGATTGACCCGCGCTCGCCTCCAATTCTGACGGCAAGTCGTGGATGGTTTCCATCTGGTATTTCTGCGTAATTGTCTTACGGTCAACGTGATGCGTGTTGTATCCAGGTCTGCTCACGGCTGCGTGTCTGCTCAGACTGACATCCGTCCGCCTGGATCGCCCAAAGCCGCGAAGGCCATGCGGGGATGCACGAGTCGGCTATCGTCGGCTTTTGCGTGTGTCGCCCTCGTCATGCTGTTTTCACTCATCTGCGCCAAGGCCGAGGCCGCCGACCGCTACTGGATCGCCACCGCCTTGGCCAACTGGAACAACACCGCCAACTGGTCCGATTCGGCCAGTGGCGCGGGCGGTTTCAGCGTGCCGGGCTTCTCCGACATCGCCTACTTCGGCGCCGACACCACGAAGGACGGCGACTGCAGCGTCAATGCCACGGTCATCGTTGCAGGAATCAACATCGCTGCTGGCTACGATGGCACCATCACCCAGGGCGCCTTCAGCATCACGGTGGGCTCCACCGGCTGGACGCAGGCTGGCGGCACCTTTACGGGCAGTGCCACGGGGCTGACGCTGACCGGCAACTGGAGCCTGTCTGGCGGCACGTTCAACCCTGGCAGCCAGACATTCTCCGCCTCTAGGAATATGACCTACTCGGGGGGAACGGTCGGTACCGTGAATCTCAGACTCTATGGCGGCGGCACGGCCGTCACCATCACCGGATCGCTCACGCTGGCCTCACTCAATTGCATCGGGAACAATAAACCCATCACCATTGCCGCCGGCACCACCCTCACCGTCACGGGATTGCTCACGTTGAATGCTGGCGTCAACAATCAGGTCATCGACACCGGCAACATCGTGGCCCAGGGGGATGTGACCATAGGCTCCAGTGGGCAGACCACTGGCACGGCCGTGATCACCATGGGCCAGGGCAGCGGCGCCGTGACGCAGACCCTGACCGGCAATGGCTCTCCTGGCAGCATGCCCAGCCTCGTCATCGACACCGCAGGCACGATCAATCTCGTGGGTACCATCCGCGTGGCTGGCAGTTGGACCTACACGGCGGGCACGGTGAATGCGGGCACCAGCACCGTCATCTTCTATTCGTCTTCGTCGCGGAGTATTACCGGCTCGCACACCCTGGCGAATGTCACCTTCAACCTGAACAATGCTACCGCCACGATCGCCGGCGGCACCACCCTCACCGTTGCGGGTACGCTCGCCTTGGACCCCACCAGTAACGGCCAGTCCATCAACACCGGCAACCTCGTGGCCCAGGGAGATGTGACCGTGGGCGGCTCGGGGCAAACCACCGGCACTGTCGTGCTGACCATGGGCCAGGGCAACGGCGCTGTGACGCAAACCCTGACCGGCAGTGCGACTGGCTTATTTCCCAGCCTCATCATCGATAGCGCAGGTACGATCAACCTCGTGGGCGACGTCCGTGTTTCCGGCAGCTGGACCTACACGGCGGGCACGGTGGTTGCAGGCACCAGCACCGTCCAATTCAAAGGAGCTGGAACCATTACCGGCTCGCACACCCTGGCGAATGTCACCTTCGGCCTGAACGGCACCACCGCCACCATCGCCGGCGGCACCACCCTGACGGTCTCGGGACTGCTGAACCTGAGCCCGGGCGGCAGCGGACAGACGATCAATGGCGGAGACCTGGTAGCGCTGGGCGATGTGACCGGCGCAGTCATCGGCTCCCCGGGCACGACCACGATCACGCTGGGTGGTGCGAACAATCAAACGATCACCAAAGGCGCGGGCACCTTCCCCTATGGAACCTGGACGGTGAACAAGACCGGGGGCGTGGTCTCGCTCGCCGCCGCCCTCTCGCTGAACGGGGCCGGGCAGGATCTCGACATCACTGCCGGCACGCTGAGCCTCGGCGGCTACAATCTCACGGTGAACGACCAGTTCACCATCGGCGCCTCCGGCACGTTGCGTCTGCAGGGCGGGGAGACCATCTCCAAGGCGCCCACCGCGAACAGCGGCACCGTGCAATACACCGGCGACGGCGCGGGCACAGCCGTCACCCTGAAGAACTGGACCTACGCCTCGCTCGACATCGCCAGCACCACGGGCACGCCCAGCACCTTCAGCCTGCCCGCGGCCCTCACCCTCTCGGGCAACCTGTCGCGCAGCGGCGGAACGCTCGACGCCACGGCCAGCAACTACGACATCAGCCTGGGCGGAAACTGGCTCGCTACCGGCGGCAGCTTCACCGCCCGCGCGGCCACGGTCACCCTCGCCGCCAATACCTCGCACACGATCACCGGCAGTACAACCTTCAACAACCTGAGCCATGTCTCCACCGCGGCCGACACGCTCACCTTCGAGGCGGGCTCCACCCAGACGATCGCCGGCACGTTGACCCTGCAGGGCGCGTCAGGCCAGGTGGTGTCGCTGCGCAGCAGCACCCCCGGCACGAAATGGAACCTGGACGCGCAGGGCACCCGCACGCTCGCCTTCCTCGATGTCATGGACTCCAACAGCACCAACGCCACGGTCATCGACTGCCGGGCGAATGGCAGCGTCGACTCGGGGAACAATGTGCGGTGGATGTTCACCACGCCCACCGCCTTCACCTGGACGGGCGCGACGGACAGCAACTTCAACACCACCACGAACTGGTATGGCGGGGCTGTGCCCATCAGCACCAGCGACGTCGTCTACTCCGCGGTCTATCCCGTGGACTGCACGGTGAACGCGAACGCCAATGTGAAGGGAATCACCATCGAGGCGGGTTATGCCGCCACCATCACCCAGGGCGCCTTCACCATCACGGTGGGCAGCACCGGCTGGACCCAGGCGGGGGGGACGTTCACGGGAAGCGCGAGTGCCATCACATTGAACGGCCCGTTCGCCCTGTCAGGCGGCACCTTCAACGCCGGCAGCCAGACGATCGTCATGAACGGCAGCGTGTCCACCGCCCGCTCATGGACGTATTCCGGCGGCACCTTCACGCCCGGCAGCAGCACGGTCGCATTCTGGAGCGAAACCGCCGGAATCACGATCACCGGGTCTCAGACCTTCAACAACCTGAGCTTCTACGGCGTGTA
>JBILUY010000348.1:0-3130 GCA_044370735.1 Crocinitomicaceae bacterium
ATACCTTAATAAGTTAAAATCATCGACTTCTTTAGCTGATATTAAATTTTCTTTTGCTTTATTTACAGCTTCGAATGTCATTTTATTAGCTTTAATCATATCTGTATATTCTAAAGAATTTATTATTTCTTGCATTTTGCTTTTACCTATTTGCCGCTCTAAGAACGAAAAACAAAGATACCAATTATTTTCTATTTCTGGACGAATACTTTTTTTAACATCTAAAATACTTAGATAATCAAAAGCATATCCTTCATCTACTAATAAAGTAACCATATTAATAAAAGATTTTATTATTGAATTTTTTGTTGAATAAGTTTAATTTCTGGAGTGTTATTTTCCATATTATTATATGTATTATCAAAAAAATCGTCTATTAAATTTCGACCATGATGGTGACGACCATCTGAAGATCCAAGATGCAAAAGTTCTATATTTGTTCTTACTAAATTTGTGTCATCACCTATTCGTGGGCACCACAATCTCATAAAATCAATATCTACTTGCTCGGCTGAATAACTATCTCTATATAAAGATTTTTTATCATAATTTTTAATTAGATTACTATTTAAATTTACGCATTGCCAAAATCCACACCCACTACCTTCTATAGATTCAAAAACATTTTTAGATTTAATATTATTAGTCAAATCTTCATAATCTTTATATGAAGGAATAAATCTACGATAAGAACCATAAAATTTATTAATATCTCTGGTATTAATATCAAATAATTCTCTAAAATTTTTAGGCATAATAATATCACCATCTAAAAATATAACCCAATCATTGTATTTTAAATTTTGCAACCCAAAAGACCTGGCTCCGCCAAAATTAAATTTCGCTCCGTTTTTATTAAAATCATTATAAATTAAGTAATTAACATTAAAATTTTTACACAACGCCTTTGTTGCTTCATCGTCTTGAGATGTAACTACAATAATATTATCAAAATGAATTTTGTTAATTGGAAGGGTAATTTGTAAAAAATCAGAATAATTTTTACATACAATAACTGCTTCTATCTTTCTAGACATTTTTAAAAATTAA
This sequence comes from Crocinitomicaceae bacterium, assembly GCA_044370735.1. GTDB lineage: Bacteria > Bacteroidota > Bacteroidia > Flavobacteriales_D > Crocinitomicaceae > CANHVK01. The sequence goes on from JBILUY010000348.1 coordinate 1,051, forward strand.
CTATCCATGTTGTTCCTGTTTGTGGTTTGATAACTCGAGCACCAAATATTTCATCAACAGCACGTGGAACATCACAATAATTGGCATAATCATGCCCAGCCATTACGCCATTATCTTTTACTTTGTTTTGCCAATATAAAATATCATTTTTAACAAAATTATATGTATGGTTAGCATCTATAAAAACAAGGTCTAAACTTTTATCTTCAAATAAATGGGAAGCTTTTTCACTTGTGTTTTTAATTGGGGTAATTATATCTTGTACCCCACATTTAATAATATTTTCTTCAAATTTCCAATAAAAATCTGTGCCATATTTTAAATAATAATCATAATAATTTGGATCATTTTTTACGCCTTCAAATGTATCTACACAATAAAATTTAATTTTTTTACCAGAATCTTTAATTTTTTGGGCTAAATAGCAAGAACTCTTTCCTAAAAAGGACCCAACTTCAACAAATGTCGCCCCATCTTTTACTTTATCTACAAAACTATCATATTGTTTTTCAAAATCAAACCATCCTTCAATTTCTTTATAAGAGAAAACTTCTACGTTTTGTTTGTCAGAATTATTATCCATGATCTATTTTATTTTATTAAATTATTTATTTCTAATAAAACTTGATCATGTTGAATATTATCACACCCCCCATGAGCAAAAATTGAAATATTATTTTTATTTAATGGGGATAATGCTTCAAGATTTGAAACATGATTCTCCATCCAATCTGTTAATAATGTAATTTGTGGAAATTCATAAGCACCCATTACCAAACTACTTCCAGCGTCTGTTCCAATCATAAATGAACATCCTAAGGTCATTTTAATTTGTTCAAAAAAATCTAAATGATTATAATTAGTAAACCTATTTGAATTATTAGAAACCAAAAAATCATTTGGATGCCCAAACTGGAAAATTTTAAAATCTGTATGCTTAAGTATTGAATCTACTAAGGCTTGATACCAATTTTGAGATGGACTTCTTTTTATATCTAAGCCGCTACCAGCCATGGGCCATATAGCAATAGTTTTATCAAAAGATGGGTGATCAAACCACTTTATTAATCTTGGAGTTCTTAAACTTATATCTAAATCATTCCAGTTCATTCCCATCATTATAAAATTTTCTTCAACCATATGATATTTATTATACCAATACGTATCTGGATGTTGCAAGTCTGGTCTAATAATTATATCATGAGAATTATAAAAATTAACATCTTCTTCAGTTTTTTTTTCTAAAATTTCATTAATATGAATTCTATCAATAAGTGGATGATTAAAAAGCAATTGTGCAAATACATAATTTTTTTTTGCAATAGAAACTGTTTTATAGGAATTTGGATATTTTTGTTCTAAAAGATTAAGAACTGGTAATGATGTTATAATATCGCCGCCTTTACTGGGTCTTAATCCAATAATTTTTAAATTTTTACCTATAAAATCTTGCCACATAATTAAAATTTAAAATAAAATATATCTTTCCAAGAAGTGTTATTCTGAGCAATCAAATCTAAAACTATTTTACTATCAATCATTTGTGTTTGTGGGTAATTAATATTTGCCGAAACTAATTGTGCAATTAAATTCATATCTGTATCAATAGGAATACATTCATTATAATTTTCTTTCCATCTAGATATCCATGGAATTTTGTTGAATTGTGGATCTAGTACGAGTCTAGGTATCCCAAGATGATAAGCTATATGACTTGGGCCATTACATGTAAAAATACCATAAGAACTTTGTGTTAACCATTCTAGAGAATCAATAAATGAAGGATTTTCATGAATAAAAACATTATCTGGATATTGAATATTAAAGTTACCAAGATTATTTATATCTTTATCCCATTTATCTACTTTGGGAAAATAGATAGTATAAGAGGGTAAAAATTCCGCCAACCTTAAAAGTAATATGGGTATATTTTTATATACATATCTGTCAGTGGTACTACATAAACCACAATATATAATATTTTTATTTAATTTAGGATAATCTGTAAAAACTCTTGTTTCCTTTATTAAGGATGGAGTAACCCCATAATTCTTATAATTTAATGACAGTGGGCTTCTAA
>JBILUY010000331.1:0-3127 GCA_044370735.1 Crocinitomicaceae bacterium
CAGGCTTCTTCTGGTAGGAGCCGCACCAGCCTTTTTGATACACTAGGCCGTTTTGGATCAAAGTGCACTTGCCCCAGCCTTTGGCTTTTTCCGTGTAGAAAGAGCAGTTGGCGCAAGTTTGGTTGGCGGCATCTTTCTTGGCCCGTTGAGGGAAACGCTTGATATCTGCGTTCTTTCCGTCATGGACATACCCCAAGGCGCCCACGAGGGGATCCGTTGCCGAGGCTTCCTTTTCGCCCGCGGGAAGCGGGATTTCTTTTTCGCCTTTGGCGGTCGCCTTGCCTCCATCCACGGCACGGACAACCCGCGAGCCCAATAGGCCACCCAGCGGGAGGGTTGCCAGCACAAGGGCGGCCTGTTTCAGAAAATCACGGCGGCTGCGTTGAGCGGGTTTGAAGGTCATTGGCCTGGGTCTCCATGGCGTTGAAGTTCTAAATCGGTGTGCTCGTGAGCACACCGACTATTCTAAACCCCAGCGCCCGAACCAGGAAGCCTCAAATCACTCTTGGACTGGCTGCGACAGCGTGACCGGAATCGAGTCGATCACGAGCCCGTCGGAGTTTCGAATCTGGACCGCCCCACCGATCTTCCAGCGCCCCTGCGTGAAGAGCGGAAACCGGGCGAGCGTGCTCAGAGTTACTTCGTTGGGACCGAAGGCATACTGCACCAAAAACGATCCGTCATCATGGCCTGATACCGTGAGCGGAACCACTTCGCGTCCCGACCGCAGGGTCAGGCTCTCACTGGCGTCAAAATCCGTTTTTTGTCCCACGATCGAGTACCCCTGCACCAGGATCGCATAAGCGTGACCCGCGTCAGGTTCAAATTTCAGCATTTCAGTGGCCGTACCGCCCGCACTGCTTCCAGCCATTTCGCAGCTCGGGTCGTTCAGGTCCTGGGCGATGAAATCACAGCGCACCAGGAGCAGATCGATATCACTTCCGGCGGCGCCGCCGGTGCGGATGACGACGGAACCCACCTCGGGGGGATAGACCCGGAGCGTCCCCAAGGCTCCTTCGAGCAGCAGATTTTCATCCTGGGAAATGGGCGCCGTGAAGCGGTCTTCGAGCGCCGCAAGTTCAAGGGCGCTTTTCTCGGCCGAAACTTGGATGTCCATGGAGCTCGCGATCTTCTTCCAGGTGAGACTCCCGGAAAGCGCTCCTGCCACCCCTGCTATGGATTTCACCGAACTTTCACCGGTTACATAGTCCACGCGCATGCGGTAGTTCGAAGAGCGGAAGCGATAAAGCCCCATGATGTGCAAGTCCCAAATTCCCGGAGTCGGGTTCTGGCGCACGAGTTCCAGTCTGCGTGATTTGTCGGCCAGGGCCCGGCCATCCACGCCGCAATTCATGATGCGGGCATCGGCCGATTTCGGGAAGCTTTCGACCACGTTCTGACCTTCCATCGAAGTGAGTTCCACGCCCGAGCAGGATTGGCCGGGCAAAACGCGCCCTTTGGAATCCCGCTTGAGTTCGGGGACTTCGAGCGTCACGCGCAGGGCGCTCACGCCCTCGGGGATTGTGATATAGTTTCGGGATACTTCAAAGGAGGCGGCGGTGGATTCCACCACGAAAGCGGACTCGCCGTCCAAGGTGCGCGCCGGCACCACCAGGTGCACTGGCACGATGAAGCTTGCCGTAGGGGACTTGCGGTAGGTCGTGATCCTTCCTTCTGCGTCCACCATCGGTAGCCGGCGGTAGGCGCGAACGAGCGCGCCATGATCTCCGGGTTGCAGCTCGCGTGAAATCTTCTCGCGATTCACGCAGAGGTTCAGGGCCGAGGCGCCAAAGGCTACGATTTCGCCCTGCTCTTCCTCATTCACGATCACTTCGGCCGCCCGGCCGATCAGCGAGAGGTTGGAGGTCTCCGCGTCCCAGCAGGGATTCTGCTGCAGACTTCCCGCTTTCAACCATTCCACGTTGGAACCGTGGATTTCGACCTCGAGTTCAAACTCGTCGCGAGTCGTGAGGAGTTGGCTCACCAGCTCGCCGTATTCGGGTTGGTCGGCCAGACTCGAAGGGAGGCGGCGAGTGATATAGACGGGCAAAAGCGTGTTTTCCGCATGGAAATCCACGAAGGCGCCGGTGCCGAAGGTCGGCACCCCTTCGCGCAGCCGACTTCCGTCGTAGCGGAGGGGGTGGGGGGAAAGGTCTTGATTGTAGACCACATTGTACTCGAGCTCGACCGGTGCCCCATGGAGAGTCACGGCGTCCAGGACCGTGCCTTCGGGGCCGGCCCGGCGCACATCTCGCATGGCTCGAAGTTTCTTCCACGTGGCAGGAAGGTCGATCATGCCGGCCCCTTGGTCGATCCAAGTGGTGCGGCCGTCGCGGCTGGCTCCGGTAGCTGGATGATAAGTTTTTACATTGAAACCGCGCGCGGATTCCACGAGCGCTTCGCGCAAGCTCAGCGAGTCGGAAGGCAGACTCGATTCGGGGTGAGCGGCGTTGTACTTGCGGACGCCATCCAAGAGGAGGGCATAGGCGCCGGTGGCAGCCGGAGCCGCCATCGACGTTCCCCAGTACACATCGAGACCGCCGCGCGCGCCCGGTGCGGCGTTGAGTTGCACAGAACTCAGTTCGGTCCCCGGCGCCGTCAGGTTGGGCTTGAAGCCACCTGCCGCCGTGGGCCCGCGACTCGAGAAGAACAGCATGAAATCATCATCGGTGGCCGGGAGTTCGTTTCCACGAGTCGCGCCCAGGCCGGGCCATTCGTACTGCGCTTCGATCATCGTGCGGGTGGCGGTGGCGCCGATGGACAGGGCGCGGGCCGCGATCGATGGGCTTCCCACCGTCTGTTTTCCGGGGCCTGAGTTTCCGGCTGAGATCATGAATTGCGCTTTGCCGGTTTCCACCAAGCGGTTGATCAGCGTCTCCTCCACGCCGTAGCCGTCGTTGAACGGATTAAGGCCGCCGAGCGACATATTCACGACATCGACGCCCGCATGGGTGACCAGATCCACAAAGGCTTCGGTCGCGTCACAGCCCGCAGTGTTGGAGCAAACGCGTCCGGAGAAAAGCCGGGCTTCGGGCGCCACGCCACGAGCCAGTGTGTCGCTCGAGGCATTCGAACGGGTCTGAATCCCCGCGGCGATTCCCGCCACGTGGGATCCGTGATTGCCCGG
>JBILUY010000075.1:0-11540 GCA_044370735.1 Crocinitomicaceae bacterium
AAAAAAACTCAAACATCCATCACAACAACACCATTAGCTCCCATATTTTGTTGTTCCTCTACTAATTTAGCACGAACTTCTTTAATAGCAGCTACTTTACTCACTAATTGGCTCACTTCCAATGTACGAATGTGTGGCTCAACAAATACGTGATTTAATTGCACTTCCAATTTATCCGTTTCTGGATTTTTAGCAAAATGTATATCTATTTGAGGTAAAGCGTTTACAATTTCAGTAACATTGATTTCGTTATTGTGTACCAAATTATTTCTCAAACAATACAAAGCCACAGAACGATACATAGCACCTGTGTCAATGAAAATATAATCCAATTCCTTTGCGATTGCTTTTGCTAAAGTACTTTTTCCACAACTAGAAAATCCATCTATGGCAATGGTGATTTTTTTGGTACTCATTGAATTAGTATAGTTTAGGGTATTTAACAGGATCTACTTCGTGCATCATTTCCATAATTTTTTCAATGATGTCTTCTAAATTAGGTTTAGAGAAATAGTCTCCGTCTGTACCATAAGCTGGTCTATGATCTTTCGCTGTCAATGTTTGAGGAGCAGAATCTAACGAGAAATATGCTTTTTGTTCAACTAAAATTTTGTCTAACATAAATCCACAAGCACCACCGCTCACATCTTCGTCAACCAATAATAAACGGTTTGTTTTATCCAAAGATTTTTTAATCAAATGGTTCACGTCAAAAGGTAAAAGCGTTTGAACATCAATTAATTCAACGGAAATTCCAAAATCCTTTAAGATACCACACGCTTTTTCACAAATATTGAAAGTAGAACCATACGAAACTACGGTAATATCAGTTCCTTCTTGGACAATTTCAGGAATTCCAATTGGAGTTTTGAATTGTCCAAAGTTGGTTGGTTTGCGTTCTTTTAATCTGTAACCGTTTAATGGTTCGATTACTAAAGCACAATCATCACTTTGTAATAATGTGTTGTAGAAACCAGCAGCCTTCGTCATATTTCTAGGTACGCAGACTACCATTCCACGAACAGAATTGATAATCATACCCATTGGACTTCCAGAGTGCCAAATTCCCTCCAAACGATGTCCACGAGTACTGATAATCAATGGTGCTTTTTGTCCACCTTTCGTACGGTATTGTAATGTTGCTAAATCATCTGACATAATTTGCAACGCATAAATCAAATAATCAAGGTATTGAATTTCAGCTATCGGTCTTAAACCACGCATCGCCATTCCTACACCTTGTCCAATGATAGTGTTTTCACGAATACCTGTGTCGAATACTCGTAATTCGCCAAATGCTTCTTGTAATCCTTCACAGCTTTTGTTTACACCACCAATTCCACCAACATCTTCTCCGAAGATTAATGTTTCAGGGTATTTCTCAAAAAGGGTAAAGTAATTATCTTTCAAAATCAAACGTCCATCTGTCATTTCTACTTCTTCGTTGTAAACTGGAAGTACTTCTCTCACAGCAACTGATTGAAGTTCTGATTGAGAATAAATATGAGATGAATAACGCTCTTCTAAATGACTCAATTGTAATTTAATCCAATCAGCTAATAATTGTTTAGAAGGTAAATTTTCTAGAGCAACTGTGCGTAATGAACCACGAATGATACCGTACACATCTTTGCGTAACAAGTCTTTTTCTTTCGTTAAACGATCGATGTCTTTCTGGATTTTATCTTTGTGTTGTGTTTCTTTAATGATTTGATTTAAAATCACTAACACACCGTTTATATCATTTTGAATATCGTCGCAGAAATCTTTCCAAGCCTCGTTTTTGAAGTTTTTAACATCTTCTTTTGCTTGTTTTTCAATCGCTTCTAATTCTTCAATCGTTGCAATTTTAGCTCCGTCAGCATCAAATTCTGAAATCCACTCTTTGAATTTTTTGATACAATCGAAATCTTTCTCCCATTGTAATCTTTCAGCGTTTTTATAATGTTCGTGTGAACCTGAAGTTGAGTGTCCTTGTGGTTGATTTACTTCTTTCACGTGAACTAATACAGGAATACGTTCTTCACGTACAATTTTAGCTGCTTTTTCATACGTTTCAACCATGTGAACATAGTCCCAACCTTTAGTTACTAAAATTTCAATACCTGGTTTTTCAGCTGTTCTTTGTAAACCTGCTAACGCTTCAGAAATGCTTCCTTTTGTCGTTTGTTTTGAAGTTGGAACAGAAATCCCATACCCATCATCCCATACAGACATTAAGATTGGAAGTTGAAGAACCCCCATTGCATTCATCGATTCCCAAAATACTCCTTCAGAAGTAGAAGCATCACCAATCGTACCGAAAACGATTTCATTTCCGTCGTTAGTGAATTTTTTGAAATAATCATTGTTTTTTAAAGATGGATGGTCTTTGTACACTTTTGAAGCTTGCGCTAAACCAAGCATACGTGACATTTGTCCTGCAGTAGGAGAGATGTCAGAAGCGATATTGTAATGTTGCATTAAATCCACCCAGTGACCATTGTCATCAATGTTGCGCGTACAAAAATGTCCACCCATTTGACGACCACCAGAAGTTGGTTCTAGTTCTACATCGGCATGTGCATATAAACCAGCAAAATATTCTTTGATAGTCAATTCACCCAAGGCGAAAACCATCGTTTGATCACGGTAATATCCAGAACGGAAATCTCCTTTTCTGAACTGTTTAGCAGCAGCAAGTTGTGCTAATTCTTTCCCATCACCAAAAATCCCAAATTTTGCTTTACCCGTTAATACCTCACGTCTTCCCAAATAAGAAGTTTCTCTTGAAAGACAAGCTAATTTGAAATCGTTTAAGACTTCATTTTTAAACGTTTCGAAATCAACATTTTGTTCGGTGGTTTGCACAAGATCCTTTGCCATACAATAAAATATAGTTCTTTACAAATATAGTGATTACCCAGAAATTTTGAGAGGAATATCACTATCAAAATAGGAAAGATATTAACAGATATTTAGCTGAATAAGCTTATTTATCGTTACAAATTAAGAGTTGGTAACTGGTTGCGAATCCACTAAAAACACCTAAAGCTCCTCCTGTAACATTACTCGGTAGGTTAATAGGGGAAGCAAAAGGGCTACCACCTGAATTCATTTGAGAATATTTACTTCTATAGTAATTAAATGATTGCGTGGTGATTGTAGAGAATTTAATCATTATTGAATCGCCACGTTTGTAGAGCCCTTGTTCATTTTCAGGCAGTGAATTATCGAAATTGGTTCTGGGATTTTCATACCAAAAATCAAACGATTTTCCATTAAAAAATTGATCTTCGAAAGCAGGGTTTCTAGGTCTATAAAAACGAGTATCTAAATTTTGACCGTTTTCTCCTCTTTTAATCCTTAAAACTTCCCAAAAATATGCGTTTCCAATAGTGGATGGATCAGTAAGTTTTGCATAAGCAAAACCAAAATCAGGAGTTGATTTTTCAGGTTTCCAATAGACTGTATCTAACAAGATCGATTTCGGAATAGTAGTTGTCGCTGAATATTTTTTTTGTTTGTAATGAATTGTGATGGTGTAGTTTGTGTTTTCTTTACCGAAGAAGATTGGATTTAAAGTTGAGTATGCACAGAACTTAAATTTTTTCAAAAGATAGGATGGAATACCAAAAACATACGCTCCTAGATCTTCATATCCTTCGGGTATATCTGTTGAGCAAATTGTTTGTAAAGTATCGAAATTCGTTCCGTCTGAAATCGTAATTACGGCATCTGAAATGTAGGACCCAAATAAACTATCAAGCGAATTTTCTTCAAAAATATTTCGATTTGTTGTCAATAAAATAAAGGGCGGAAGTCCAGTTTCAATCCTGCCATCAACCACTAATTTCTCTTCATAACCTGGAATATCCATCTTTACATCTTTCTGACAACCAACGATGAGAAGAAATACAAACAATGTACTCCAAACAAAAAATGCTATTTTTCTTAAAAAGAGAAGTTCCATGTAATGCTCGGTATGATTGGAAATAAAGTTACTTGTTTTAATGACATTTTAAAAGAACCTTGTAGCGCAAATCCAGATCCTTTTAAATAGATAAAAAATGGATTAGCATAGTTGTATACATTGTAAATAGAGAAATTCCAATTGCTTCTGAATTTTTTAGGTACATCGACAACTTCTCCAACTGCCTCAATGTATTTCTTTTTCATTGGTTTATCGTAAAGAGTTAGAGATAAATCCAAGCGTTGATATGAGGGCATTCGTGAGGAATTTCGTGAGAAATAATCGAATAAAATATTTTGTTCTTGGATATACCAACTTGAAGGAAGAGTAAAAGTATTACCGGTAGCAAAAACAAAAACAGTTCCAAGGGTTAATCGTTCGTTGATTTTATAATTGCTTACAAAAGTAAAATCGTGTCTTCTATCGTATTTAGATGGAAAACGAGCTGTTTGAATTTCAGGAAAATATCGATCTGATTTTGCTAAAGTATAACCAACCCATCCTGTCCATTTTCCAGTTGTTTTTTTAATGAAAAACTCAATCCCTTTGCTAATTCCAGATCCAAAAACGAGCAGGTTATCCACATTGTCTTTCACGTTATCTGAAGGTAGTGCTCCTGGTTTATATTCAATTAAATTATGTACTGATTTGTAATACATTTCTACAGAAGTTTCTAATTTGTCGTTAAACCAATTTTTAAAAAATCCTATCGTAGCTTGATAACCTTCTTGCGGTTTAGCGATATCAGTTGTTGGAAACCAAATGTCTGTTGGTAATGAAAGTGAACTTAAAGAGGTTAGGTGAACATATTGATAATGATAGGTATAACCTGCACGGATAATTCCTTTGTTTTTAAATTCATACGATAAAGAGATGCGTGGTTCAAATCCTCCATAGGGTTTAATAAGTTGATTTTTTGAGTAGTTTATTGTATCTGTAACATTTCCTACGCCATCTTGAACAAAACGTTGAAATGGGCCAACAAATTGAAATATACTATATCTCAATCCTGCATATAATTTTAGATTGGGTTTGATAAAATAATCATCCGACACATAGATCGCGCTTTCGTGACTGTAAAGTTCAGGATTGTTCCCTGGATTAAATTCAGTTTCTCCTTGACGAGCGCTCAATGAAGAGGGAGTGAATTTATGAAAGGTATAATCAATTCCAGTTCGAACGGTATGTTTTTCATTGGGTTTCCAAGTTAGGTTTGCTTTTTGACCATAGTCATAAATTCCAGAGGTAAGTTTTATGGAAAAATCCGTTTGTTCAGAGCCAAATGAAAAGTTATACCGTGTATAATAAGAGGTGGTATTGAATTGAAATTTATCTGATATTTTGTAATTCCATTTCAAGGCTGTTAAAAAATTTCCCCACGGAATTTGAACGTTGAATTCATCGGTTTTATTTACATACTGAAATTTATCTATTCCATTGTATAATACAAATTGGACTGTTTGTTTATCAGTTAGTTTGTAACTTGATTTGATATTGAAATCGTAGAAATAATAACTGGAACCATAAAACTCGGATGTTTTTGGAATGAGAGGTTTGGTGAGTACATCAATATAGGTTCTTCTTCCTGCAATCATAAAACTACCTCTACGTTTGTGAAATGGAGTTTCTATTTCTAGTCGTGAGGAAATTAACCCAATACCACCATTCATTTTAAGTTTGTCAGTATTTCCTTCGTTTGCAGTAATTTCCAATACAGAGGACATTCTACCACCGTAGTAAGCTGGCATTGAACCTTTAATTAAGTTAGCGCTTTTTACTGCATCGCTATTGAAAACCGAGAAAAATCCAAATAGGTGAGAAGCATTGTAAATAGGAACATCGTCGTACAGAACTAAATTTTGATCTGGGCTTCCTCCACGTACATAAAACCCTTGTCCTCCTTCACTTACAGATGAAACTCCAGGTAGTAATTGAATGGCTTTTAATATGTCAGCTTCTCCCATGAACGATGGTAGTGTTTTCACATCATTCATAGAGATTTCTATTTGCCCAAGTTTGGGATTAGTAATTTCGTTGGTGTTTCGTTTTCGAATTACGATTTCCTTTAAATTGTTTACTTGTCTAACTAAATCAAATTCAATATTTGTATTAGATTGTATTTCAATTTCTTTTTTAGTTGGATAAAATCCGGATGATTTTACTTCAACCACATATTTTCCTTCTGTTAATGTCAAATAAAAAAATCCAGTTAGGTCAGATTTTAAGACATGATTTCCTGGATTAACACGTATGAGAGCAATAACACTATCAGGAGTTTCTGGGTTATTAATCGATCCAGATAAAGTAAAGGTTTGTTGCGCCCAGCTTAATTGGGGGAGACAAAAACACCAAAACAAGGTGATAAATATTGTTCTGGTGAAAAAACTCATTATCTATGACCAAAAATAGTGCTACCTACACGAATCATTGTACTTCCTTGTTCGATTGCAAGTTCATAATCTCCACTCATCCCCATCGATATTTCTTTAAAATCAGGATTGAATTTAAAATAGTGACTTTTTAAAATTTGGAAATAATCGTGTAACGTTTGAAATTCAGTGCGAACTTGTTCTGTATCTTCCGTAAAAGAAGCCATTCCCATAATTCCAACAATTTGTATATTTTCAAAACTTAAAAAAGCTTCCGATTCTAAAAGTTCTTTCGCTTCATCAAAAGAAAATCCAAATTTAGTTTCTTCTTCAGCCACATGAAACTGAAGCAAACAAGGAATAATCCGATTATTTTTTTTAGCTTCTTTGTTCACCTCGCGCAATAGTTTTTCACTATCAATTGAGTGTATCATTGAAACAAAAGGAGCAATATATTTTACTTTATTTGTTTGTAAATGACCAATTAAATGCCATTGAATGTCTTTCGGTAACACTTCGTATTTTGCGGTCATTTCCTGTACCTTATTCTCTCCAAAAACGCGTTGTCCAGCATTGTAAGCTTCAAGAACATCTTCTGCAGGTTTGGTTTTAGAAACAGCTACCAACGTAACATTTGCAGGTAATTTTGATTGAAACTCTTTAATTTTTTCAGCAATCATGATTCAATTTCATATATAGTTAATCCACTGCGTAATTTCGGTTCAACATACGTTGATTTTGGAGGCATAATTCCTTGATTATCTGCTACACGAATAACTTGTTCCATCGTAACAGGGTAAAGTAAAAAGCCAACTTGAGATTTTCCTTGCTTAATAGGTTCTGTTATTGCTTCTATTCCTAAATTTCCGGGGATAAAATGAATGGATTCATCCGTTTTTAAATCTTCAATACCCAAAATAGGTTTTAAAATGTAATTAGTTAGAATTTCCGCATCTAAACAAGCTACTGGATCGTTGTTATTTATGATTTCATTTTTACACGTTAATACATACCACTTGTTTTTTAGATTCATCACTATTTGATGTTCTTTTTCCGGATGTTGTGCTGATGAAATTTCAATGATTTCAAAAGATGAATTCAGTTTAGACAGAAATTCCTCTTCGGATAATTGATTCAAATGATCTACTAATCGATTAAATTCGAGTATGTTCATTCTTTTTTCATCCATGAAAAAGGCCAAGAAATAATCGTGGCTTTGATCTTGAAATCCATTTGTATTATTTCTGTCTGTAGCTAATCTGGAAGAGGAAGCGCTTCTATGGTGACCATCTGCAATATAGGTAGCAGGAATTTTATCAAATGCTTCTTGAATAGCAACTTGATGTTTTTCAGAAACAATCCACAATTCGTGTTTAATTCTATCAGTCGTTGAAAATTCTATTTCAGGACGATCTGTTGTAATTTCAGCGTATAATTGTTCTAATGTTTCATTGTGAGGATAGGATAGGAGTACTGGTTCAGCGTTGTATCCCACAATATCTAAATAATTGGTAAACATCGATTCTCTACTTGTTAAAGTAGCTTCGTGTTTTTTGATTGCATCCTCTTGATATTCTTGTACACTTGCTCCACCTATAACCCCTATAAATTCGTGAGTTGGAGTTGATTGTTTGTATATATATAGTGAAGGGATCTCGTCTTGTACTAAAATTCCTTCATTCATAAATTCATGGTATTTCTTTCGAACAAGTTCAAAACGTTCTTTTGAATTAGGAGCTGTTTTAGTAGTTTTATCATATTCAGGATGTATGATACGAATAAACGTAAATGGATTCGATTCTAAACGAGCTTTTAAAACAATCTTTGAATAAGATGAAACAGGTTTTGTAACAACGAGATGAGCTTTGTCTCTAGTAGGACGTATCGCTTTAAATGGTTTGATCTTTGTCATAACAGAAAATAGTCAATACGAATATAGAAAAATATGTGGTTTTAAAATAGATTTGTTATTAGATATGTTAGCTAACCCTTTTAATTTTGAATCTCGAAAATTACAAGTAATACTTTTAATCGTATTTCCAATTTTCACTCTTTTTGGTTTACATTTTGACTCTATTTATTTTGCTAAAACGAACCAAAGCGGACAGGCTATAATTACTGTAACAACAATTATTTACTTTATTTTACTATGGTTTTCTGCAGGAAATCAATTGAAAAAACTAATGATTGTAATGGTTTTTCTTTCATATCTTGGTGAAGTAATTTTTTGCAAGCTACTTGGTTGGTATACATATCGTTTAGGTAATATTCCATGGTACGTTCCTCTTGGACATGCAATTGTTTTTGCTTCTGGGTATATCTTATCAGAGTTTGAATTTCTAAAAAGAAATGATCGTATATTGAATTTAAGCTTTCGATTTCTTTTCTTTTTGGTTTTTATTTTATTATATGTGTTTGGAAATGATTTGTTTTCGTTGATTTCTGGAGCGTTGTTTTTTTTGTTACTACGAAGAAAAAGATGGCAATCACTTTATTTTTATATAGCATTTTGTGTTGTTTTAATCGAATTAGTTGGAACTTATAATGGTTCTTGGAAATGGAAACCAGTTTTATATGGGGTAGTTGGCACATTGAATCCACCTATCGGAGCGGTGTTTTTTTATGCTGGAGGAGATGTTTTACTTGTTAAAATTGTTCAATTGTATGATAGATATCGAATTAAAACATTAAAAAAAACAGATAAAAATCATAATCTTAGCTAAAAATTAATTGTACATTTGATTCAATTAAAAATTGAAAATATGAAAAAAATATTTTTTGGTTTGTTGTTAAGTGTTTCATTAACAGCTTTCTCTCAAGGGATAAAATATACTAAAAACGATACTATTCGCTATATTATTAAAAGTGAAGTACCTCGTTTTTTTGCTGGAACTTTTTGGACAGGTGTCGAATATCCTTTACAGAATAAAAAGTCTATCTACATTTCTGGAATTGCAACATACGGGTCAAATTTTGATTCTGACAGACAATTAATTGGATACGGAGGTGAATTTCAATATAGAAGTTATTTAGGTAAAGGTGATTTTGCAACAAATTATCCTATTTATTTAGCTGGTCAATTTATGTACAGACACATAGATCGTTACCAATTATCCTATACTTCAGTTATGGATCCAATTACATCGCTTTATACATCATCTCAAACTGAAACTAAAGATGCTTTCAATGTATATTACGCTGGATTATTATTTGGATGTCAAATATTTGTAAATCAAATTTTTACAGTTGATATGAATTTTGGTGGTGGTTTAAGATTGTCTCAAGCGTCTGGGGCTAAATCTTTTACAAAATATAAAAATATTGCTGATTTAGATTATTCAGGTGTTATTCCAAGAATTGGAATCGTTATAGGATTTATTCAACATTAATTTGAAATTTAAATGCCTTGCTTCTCTGTAAGGCATTTTTTTATTTTTCAATATGAAAAACAAGATCATTTTAATAAGTTTATTTTGTTTGGGGTTAAACGTATTTAGTCAAGAAAATTCTCGTTTTGTAAATTATAAATGGGATTTATTTCGAGCTGTTCAAGGTACTATTCAGATTACCCGCGAGCAAGCTATAAATCATAAATACGCACTAAACATTGGTCTAATGGGAACCTATGCTTCAACGCGTGGATTAGCAAAACCCTATTTAGAATCTCAGAAATTTGAGTATTATGAAAAAGCCACAAATGAAACATATAATCTTTCCAATGTGCAGTCAGTTGGTGGTGGAATTAATTTACAATTTAGACGCTATCTAGGAAAAAATCCAATCGTAGGTCATGGATTTTATATTACTCCAGAATTATTTTATCGCATATTAAATCTTGAATCAATCGTATATAGTAGTACAATATTAACTAACAAAACTATTACAAGAACCCTAAATTTAGGTTACCTTGGATACAGTGTTGGATATCAGAAAATTTATAGAGATATGTTAACTTTAGATGGATACATAGGGGGTGGTTTTTTTGTTAGTAAATACAATGATATGAACGTATTAACTAGATATAGAAATGCGTATCAAATCGATTATACTGGTTTTTATTTGAATATGGGGGTACTTATTGGTATCGTTCGTTAGTGCCATGCCAGAAAAGGTTCTAATTATAGGATTTGTTTGGCCAGAGCCAAATTCATCGGCTGCTGGTGTTAGAATGGTTCAATTGATCCAATCTTTTTTAAATGCAAAGTATGACGTCGTTTTTGCTACTCAAGCTCAAGAGAGTGAGTTTGCGTTTGATTTGAATTCTTTAAATGTTGCTACCTACAAAATTCAAGTAAATGACTCTTCTTTTGACCACTTTATTAAAGAGCAAAATCCTGATATAGTTTTGTTTGACCGATTTATTATGGAAGAGCAATTCGGATGGAGAGTTGTTGAGCAGTGTCCAAATGCATTACGCGTTCTAGATACAGAAGATTTACATTTTCTTCGAAAAGAACGACAACAATCTTTGAATCAAACGAGTGAAAAAGAAATGTTTTCTGATATTTCTAAACGTGAAATAGCCTCTATCTATCGATGTGATTTTACCTTGATTATTTCAGAGTTTGAAATGCATTTGTTGATGGAAAGATTTCAAGTTCCTAAGGAAAGACTTTTGTATCTTCCGATGTGGTCTGAGTCAGTTTCTTACATAAAATCTTTTCAAGAGCGTGCTAATATCATGTTTGTTGGGAATTTTATGCATGAACCCAATTGGGATGCTGTACGTTTTTTAAAAAAAGAAATTTGGCCTGCTGTTCGTAAACAATTAGCATCGGTTGAATTGCATATTTATGGCGCTTATCCTTCTGAAAAAGTAACGCAATTAACCAATGATAAAGAAGGGTTTATCATAAAAGGGAGAGCAGAAGATGTAAACGAAATTTGTCAATCATATAGGTTAATGTTAGCTCCTTTACGATTTGGAGCTGGTGTAAAAGGGAAATTCATTGATGCTATGCGAAATGGTTTACCCTCACTTACTACCTCTATTGGTGCTGAATCAATGGTAGAATCAACCTTTTGGCCTGGTGTTGTTTCAGATGATTTACAAAAAATTATTTCAGAAACAGTTGATTTGTATTCAAACGAGAAGCGCTGGAGTCAAATGAGTGATTCGGCTTTAAAAATTCACGATCAAAAATTCACATCAAACCATTGGCCTATTATTTTTATTGAAAAAGTCAAAGAATATAAACATAACCTAACTGAAATTCGCG
>JBILUY010000076.1:0-11530 GCA_044370735.1 Crocinitomicaceae bacterium
TGACTTAGCACAAATTTTTGCTAGTCGTGCGGAACATTTTTTAGATTCAAATAGATATTCAAACGTTCAAAAAGATGCATTCAACGCTATCATTAAGTGTCGTACAGCCCAACTTGGTGGACATATACAATCTTGTAATAGCTGTTCTCACAAAAGACAGGCTTATAACTCTTGTAGAAACAGACATTGCCCTAAATGTCAATTCGTAAAAAAAGCAAAATGGGTTGATAAATTATCTGGAAACCTTCCGCCTTCAAAATATTTTCATTTGGTATTTACAATTCCTGATTGTTTACATACTTTGTTTTACATCAATCAAAAACAAGCCTACCATTTACTTTTTCAAGCTGCAAGTAAAACACTTACCCAATGTGCAAAAAACACAAATTACTTAGGTGCAACTCCTGGTGCTGTGGCTATTTTACATACTTGGGGACAGACATTAGTATATCATCCACATATACATATGATTGTTCCTGCGGGAGGACTTTCTGAAGACCAATCAGAGTGGATTCCATCACATAAGAAATTTTTCTTACCTGTTAAAGTTTTAAGCGCTGTCTTTAGAGGAATACTTTATAAATCGATTGAAATAGCTGTAAAAAATAAAAGTATCAAGCTTCCTAAAAATGTGAAATCAATCCAAGAAATAAAAGATAACTGTTATAGAAAGTCATGGGTGGTATACAGTGAAAAACCTTTTGCAAATCCACAAAATCTTATTAACTATTTAGGAAATTACACACATCGTGTTGCGTTATCAAACCAACGAATTATTGACCACAAAGATGGAAAAGTTACATTTTACTACAAGAACTATAAAAGTGGTGGTATTACAAACAAGATAACCTTAGAGGAAGATGAGTTCATCAGAAGATTTTTACAACACATTCTTCCAACAGGATTTAGTAAAATACGATACTTTGGTTTTATGGCTCTTCGAAATCTTCAATCAAACATAGAACAATGTATCCTATTACTGAATAAAACAACTCAATTACCTGAATTAATTGGACTGAATGCCTACGAAGTGTATCGTCAATTATTCAATAAAGACCCTCAAATTTGCTCTAAATGTAAAAAAGGAAAACTAATACCAATACCTGTAAAATCGAAATCACCAAGCTAAAACCATACAAGATAACGTTCTTTGAATTAAATAAATAGATTCAAACGTCTTGGCGTAACGGGTAAGTTATGCACAATCAATAAAAAAAGAGAAACTATAACATAAACAAATTGTAAAAAATGAATCATTTTAGTTGTTTAGGTAATAATAAAAAAATCTAACTCTCACTCTAAAACAAAATCGAATAGTTACTATTCCCATAATTTGGCTTCGTACAACTTCATTTTATTTGCCATTAATGTATATATTTGAATTAACGGCAAATAAAATGCTGAAGAAGTTAGTGGCAAGCTTAACAGACGTTAGCAATAAACTGACCACTTTCTAATTCTATATGTTTACAACCTTTTTGATTTTTCAATTCATCAAGCCATAAATCCCAATTATTTGAAATAAGATTTATAAAAGCATCAGGAGACTCCCTTTCTTTATATCGTTTCAAATATTCTTCTTTCAATTCCTTTTTTGGGTAAACTAATGTAAATTCTAATCCATTTTCTACTAAAGCATCTCTAACCTCTTTATGGCTTGAAATGAAAATTCTTGCATAACCTTCTGATATTTTTTCTTTGATATGCTCAATATAGTTTTGTGGAAAATTAGCCTTATCAAATTTACTACTATCGCTATCAGTTGCAAATCCTTGTGGCATATAATCAGCATCTCTGTAGCAATAAGATGTTTTACCAGTTCCAGGAAAGCCAGCCACTAACATCGGCTTGGCAAAATTGCCGTTTTCGTTTTCTTTTGACATTTTATCTTAATTTTAAATTTTGTACTACTAATGAAGTTTTGTGTTCGGCAACTTCGCCAAGCCGAGAAACGTTATAGGCAACTCTAAAATACAAACAGACAAATTGAAAAGAGAACTTAAAATATCATTTTTAGACAAAATAAAACGACCAAACACTGGTAACAAATTCGCTGATGGACTTTTGACAATCTTGACAATTCTGTTATATCCTGTTATTCTACTATTTGGAGTTGTCATTTTGCTTTTCGCTGGACTATTTTCTATTTGGCAACGGTTGACAACAAGCAGAAAGGACTTTAAAAAAGAGAAGCAAGATATCCTTGAAACAGAAAACCGAAAAAAACAATGGTGCATTTTTTCTTCGACTAACAATGTTCTTATTGAAAAACAGCTTGCAGGTTCGTTACCATGGGACAGTGGCGAATATTTGTATCTAAAAAGCAACCCAACAATTTCTTACTTAACGGACAAGTTATTTGGTGACTGGTTACTCGTTGACTTTGGTGGTGTGTTTTTACAAAAATGGAACGATACTCGAAATATAAACTGCGACCTTATATTTATTGACCTCGACACTTTGAAAGTAACAGTGTTGCAAAAAAAAATACCGACAAAACATTGGACAACTGAGAAACTAAGTCCAGACGAAATAAAATTTACGTTCAGTACAGCAGACAACGACTTGACTTACATTGTAAAACAGAATGATATGAATAAAAATGAAAGCAAGTAACACGACAAAAAAAGAGCAGCCTATAACAGCTGTTTGGCAATAAGGCGGGTAAGGTGCTTCGGTTGACAATGATTGCGTGAACTAAAATTGGTGCTTCCTATTCAAGTTCCTGCTCAAAAGCCGCCTCATCGCCAAGCAGCAAAACGTTATAGCCAATTTTAACAAAGAGAAAATCTATGAAACAAATTTTACCATTTTTATTTATTATTATTATTTTTTTGATTTCATTCACAAGAAAAAATGAAAATTCTTATATAAATAATTATTATCAACACGTTTATTTAGCAGAAGAAGCTTATTATAAAAAGGACTACCAAAAAGTATTCTATGAAATGACAAAGGCGTCTGAAAAATGTGAAGTACTCAATCAAAGAGGTATTTATGAAATGCAAAAATATGCTGAATCAGCAGCAAGGATTGGGAAAACCAAAAAGGCGTTAGAACTAATCCAAAACCTTATTCTCGTAGGCTATGAAATAGAATCCCTAAAACAGAATGAAGCTTATGTTCACATTATTAAAACATCAAAATGGAAAAAACTTGAAGTAGAATATCCCAAACTTCACAAAACCTATCTTAAAAGCATAAACTTAGATTTACGAAACCAAATTTTGGAAATGACAAGTTCCGATCAATATCACAGAAAATTATTGAATCAAACAGGTATGAAAAAAGATAGTCTTTGGAAAATAATAAATAGAACTGACTCAATAAATGATGTTAAATTAAAAGCAATTTTGGAGAAATATGGCTATCCAAACGAAAAAATAATTGGGGGTTATGCAATTGATAAAAAAAATGTTGATGTTGAAATTCTTCTTTTCCATTTTGATGATTATGATTATTATTCTAAAAAACTTTTTGAGTTAATTGATAAAGGCGAAGCACCACCAGAAAGTTTAGGTAATTTTGTTGATAGTTATCAGCGAAGAGTTAAAGATAAAAAGAAATTTATTTATGGTATGTATAAAAATGTAGGTGAAGACCAGATACTTGATTACGATAAATTGGATGAAAGAAGGATTTCTATAGGACTTCCGCCAATGAAATTAAAAAAAAGCATAGATAGTTTAAAAAAAGCATACTATGGTTACTAAAAAACTGGCTATAACAACAGTTTGGCAAAATGGCGGATTTAGTGCTAAATTGAAAGTTCAGTTTTCAAAAGAAGTTTAGTGCTAAAAAGGAAGTAAGTGCTTCAAATTCCGCCACTTCGCCAAGCTGCAAAACGTTAGCGGTCAGGCTATGACGATAGAACAACGACAATAATTAACACAAACAATGACAACGGACAGAAAAGTAATTTTATATATTTCAATGAGTTTAGACGGCTACATTGCGACTAAAGACAACTCGCTTGAATTTTTATCAATTGTTGAACAAGAAGGCGAAGACTATGGTTACAACGACTTTGTTAAATCTGTTGACGCAGTAATTATTGGCAGAAAAACTTATGAAAAAGTAATCGAAATGGGTTATGAATATCCACACACAGACAAAGACGTTTACATTTTGACTAGAACTGTCAAGCCTTCAATCGGAAATTTTAAGTTTTACACTGACGAACTTTCTCGACTTGTTAATGACTTGAAGAGCCAATCTGGTAAAAATATATACTGTGACGGAGGAGCTGAAATCGCAAATGAGTTGATAAAAAATAATTTAGTAGATGAGTTTATAATTTCTGTTATTCCAATTTTACTTGGTGACGGCATTAAACTTTTCAAAGACGGTCGACCTGAACTAAAATTAGAACTCGTTTCGACAAAACAGTATGACAAAGGACTTACACAACTTCATTACAAACATGCAAACAAATAGAATAAATATTAACGAAGGACTAAAAGCCCGAACCGCTAACAGCACCTACAAGAAATTGGCGGTTCAGTGGTTAAATCCAGCATTGTGCTTGGTTGACAGTGAAGTGCTTCGAAATCGCCAACTTCTTGTAGCCGCAAAACGTTAGTGGCAAGGCTATGAGACAGAACAACCATGAAAATTAAAGTATAACAAAATTCTTAGCATGACAAAAATTAGTAAACTACACCTGACAATTATTTCTTTAATTAACCTGGCTTTAATTCTGAAAATGATAAGTATTGCTTGGGAGGGAAATGACAAAGCAATAATTTTAGTGATTTTTGGCTATCCCACTTTGACAATTGTAAACGCACTTGTTTGGTTGACGCTCCGAATATTAAAAAGACCTGAATTTAAAATCTATAAAATAACGACCGTTGGTTTGGCTATACTATTTATACCGACTCTTATAGCATCGAGTATGTATTGACTAAATGCATACCCAAAGACACAAAAAACGCTATGACAATTGACCAAGAATTAAAATTTAATAGACAAGAACTTCGCGGACAACGGAAAAGCCCAGCCACTAACAGCACCTACAACTTATGCCGCGCATTTCGGTCTTTTAAATATGTCCGGACTTTCGTACATTTAACTTCACGGACAGCGGCACAAGTTGTAGCTGCAAAACGTTAGTGCCAATTGACAAATATCAAAAATGAAATACATACTATTACTAATATTAATTAATTTTTTAACATTTTGTTTTAGTCAAGATACAACTTCAATTAAAACTGAAGGAGACATGTTTACTTTAGACATCATTTATGGACATCTACTTTTAAAAAATAGTTTTAATTCAAAATTTAATAGTCAAACTGATTTTAAATTTTCTAATCCGATTCAAACTATAGGAGTTAGTGTAAGTGGTGCATACACAAGAACTCACAGACATGATTATGCAGCTCATTATTCTTATTCACAAGTAATTCCTCAACAAATATTGTTGAATGATACTTTAAATTGTAAAATAAACGGTTTTGTTTTAAGTGTTAATTTATTCGGAATAGACTTATTACCAAAATCAAAAATTGCAAATTGTATCGTAGGCTTTGGGTTTAATACAGGTCGATTTAGAATTTCAAACAATGAATATATATCTCAAAAAAATCCTTTTTTTTCACCAACAGTTTTCTTTCAACCGAAAATTTTAATTGGTCCAATTGTACTTTCCGTAAGAGCAGATTATGGTTTTGACATTTCTAAAAGTAGTTGGAGATCTGTTCAATTTACAAATAAAAATAATGGAATGAATTTAAATCCCTTAAAACAAACCGGTGGCATTATTTATTTCTCAATTGGATGGGTACCTTACTATTAAAATCATATTTTGCACAAAATAAAAACCGGCACTAACAGCGCCTTAGCAATAGGCTCTTACGCTCACTTCGAATAAATATTTACTACTTTTGAATTAAATCTCGCTTCGGGTTTTGGGTGTTTTGCTTAGGTATCGCCCATCGCTAAAGGCGCGGAACGTTGTGCGCAATTAAAAGAAACATAAATGGTAACAAAAGAATTTTTAGAAGAATACTCATTGTTCAGAAAACTTAAGCCTTCTTCAATTAATAAAGACTTAAGACAGTGGAATAAAATTCCTATAAACATGCGTTGTGAAACTTGTACTTCAATGCAAACTTTTAACATGACTAATGAATACTATCATGTTGGAGACGGAACAAATAATGTTTGGGTTGATGATAGGGTTTTGGATTTGAAATTCCTTTGTCAATCATGTAAGTCCTTTGAAAGAAGATTTTTTGTATATGTCAATGGAGCACCAGATACAATGTGGAAAGTTGGACAATATCCAGAATGGGAAATCAAAATGGATAACAACCTTGAAAAGACTTTAAATAAACATTCAAAAACATTTAGGAAAGGTCTCGTTTGTGAATCGCAAGGTTATGGCATAGGAGCATTTTCTTATTATCGTAGGATAACTGAAGATATAATTGATGAGCTTCTAGATTCTATTTTTGACCTTATTGAAGAAGAGCATAAACAAGAATACAAAGAAGCTTTAGAGAAAACGAAGACAACCCGCGTAACTCAAGAAAAGATTGATTTAGTCAAAGATTTGCTTCCAACTATTCTAAAGCCGAATGGAATGAACCCCCTCGGAGTTTTGCATTCTGAACTAAGCGAGGGACTTCACGCGGAAAGTGATGAAGCTTGTTTAGAAAACGCAAATCATATAAAGACCATACTGACCTATTTAATTAACCAAATTATTCAGCGTAAGGAGGCTGCAAAAGGATTTACTGATAGTATGAAATCATTGTTGGATAAAAAAGCTAAAAAATAACTGCGCACAACACGGGTTTTGCGTCAGGCGGGCTGGCAGTTTTGTGCTTCGAAATCGCCAACTTCTTGTAGCTGCAAAACGTTATAAGCCATTAAATAACAAACTTACTTTGAAAAAATGCAGACAATTTTGTACATTAGTATTTCACATCATAATCTGAAAAGAAATGTTTAACACAATAGAAATAGACAGAAATAATTTGACCATAATGGGAATTAAATTTTCAGACTTAAAAACTCTTGAAAGTACAGCAAATGCTTTAGGGAGTAATATGTTTGAAGGATTTAATCCGACACCTAAAGGAATTGAAATAATCAGAGATTATGTGACTGGTAAAATTTCATTAAGTGAATTAGTCATTTTTGCAAAACAAAAAGCTTATGTCTAATTCATATAATTATGTTGACCCTGAAAATTCATATATAGACCCAAAATCAGGACTTTTAAAGAATCTTCAAGATATTACAGAATATGAAGTTTTACTTTTTGTCGAAAGCAGTGCTGTAACAAAAAGACTTCAAGAACTTTTTGAAAATCCAATTAAAATAAAAGGAGTTGAAAGTCTTTTATCTATCCACAAACACTTATTTCAGGATATATATGCTTGGGCAGGACAAAAACGAACTGTTGAAATAAGTAAAGACGGCAAGCAATTTTTTCCTACTACCCATTTTGACAATGCTCTAAGATATATAGATCAATTAATTCTTGAATACAATGAAATTTCTTCACAGAATCGTGTTCAAGTTTCAGAAAAATTAGCGAAAATATTGGACAATGTAAATTACTTACATCTTTTTAGAGAAGGTAATGGACGAACACAAAGGGAATTTTTAAGATTATTAGCAAATGAAAAAGGTTTGACATTAAATCTAAATCCACCTGACAATAAAAATATTTACGAAAGATATATGAAAGGTACTATTGAGAGTGACCTTCAAACATTGACTCAACTTATTTTTGAATTAATAAATCAGATATAAAATATAAAAAAGGCTTATAACAGCGCCTTAGCACTAGGCTTTTATACTCACTTCGAATAAATATTTACTACTTTTGAACTGAATCTCGCTTCGGGTTTTGGGTGTTTTGCCTCGGCATAGTCCATAGCTAAAGGCGTAAAACGTTATGCGGCATTTAACATAGAAAATCAATGATCGACCAAGAGAGACGAAAAAAAATAGCACTTCATCTGAGACACCTTTCGACAGGACAAATAAGTAATGATGAATTTGAAGAAAGAATCATGGAAGATGTAACTTATGGTTGGTTACCTGAACAATATTATCGAGCTAAAGAAAGCCAAACTGACGATGGTGTAATAAGACCAATTTTAGAATTTTCTTGGTTATTATATAACGACACTTATAATCACAAGTTAACAGGTAGACACAAACTTTCGGAAGTAAAATCAAAGGAGATTGCTAGATTGATACTTTTTCTTCATTCAGACATTGAATACGATTGGACTTATGTTGACCTTACAAATCCAATAATTCGATTTTCATTCACCGATATTTTAAAAAGTATAATTACACTTGGACAACATTACCGTGAATTAAATTTAAAACGTGAAGAAGAGTTTGAGTTAATGAAGAAAACGGGAGACTTTGAGTTTTGGCCGTTTAAGACAAAGACTGAATTAGAAGAACAATTAATAACACAACCATTTCTTAACGGAAAATAAAAACGACCGCATAACAGCGCCTTAGCACTAGGCTCTTATACCCCACTTCGAATAAATATTTACTACTTTTGAAATAAATCTCGCTTCGGGTTTTGGGTGTTTTGCCTCGGCATCGTCCATAGCTAAAGGCGTGGGAATGTTAGCACTCATTTTAAAAAGACGACAATGAATAAATTTAGAAAGACAGAACTTGGGCTATTCGGACTTTACTTTGTCCTGACAATCATTCAACTCTATGAAATTAATGTATTAGCCCTTCTTTTAATATCGGTCTTAGCTTTAGACATATTTTGGATTTACACTTTTACTAAAAGTAAAAAAATCGACTCAATTGGCTTCTCTCGAAAAAACCTTACTGAAAAACTACTTGTTTCCTTTTTACTATTGGGTATTTCAATGAATATATCATCTGTTGCTTATAGTTCACTCTTAATAAAACTAGGACTTCTAATATTATCTTTCTATTACTTGATCAACGGAATTATTAAATGGGCTAGACAAAAGAAGGAATGGTTTAACGGACTCGAAAGAATAATTCTTTCACTTATACTTTTTGGTTTCTTTTTACGACTAATGTCCTATCCGGGATCTGGTACTTTAAGAATATTTCCGCTTCTAATTTTATTTATTCTAATGATTATTTACGGTTTTATATCAACCGTACAATTTAACAAAGATAAACAGTCAACACTAGCAATTTCATCTATGTTATTGTATTGGGCAATTGGACTAGGTGTTTTATTTATGCTTTTTGACATAATGTTTTGGCCTGGTAAAGCAGTAATTTTTATCGCTTACATTATAATTGCAATTTTCACTTCTACATTTTATCTAATAAAATATTTTTCCACGGACAAATCCATTCTTAATGAAACTAATTTTTCGTTGTTGTATAATACTACAAGACGTCTAGTTATATACAATGTTCTCTGTTTATTTTTAGTTTTTTTATCTCGAAGACAATTTGAGAGGTTTGAATTCGGTAATAGACCTCAATTAATTGACGCTATAATTAATTGCACGGCATCAGAAGACGATGCTGAGAGGGCCTTGGGCTGTAGTGAGGCGGATAGACTTGATTCACTTTATAGAGCTGGCGAGTACCCAGAAGAAATTTAAAAACGAGTGCTAACAGCAAATAAACCCAAGCGGGCGGAATCGGTCATCGTTCGCGCGCATTAAAGCGGTAGACAATTTATTTGCGGCTCACTAAAAAACTAAGTATCTTCAAATAACCTTTGGTGGGTTAAGCCAGGTTATGTTTCATAAGCCCGCCTGGGTCTATTCGCCAAACGCTAGCATTAATTATGATGAACATTAGACTTTATACAATTTTACTTTTATTTCTTCTGTTAAGTAATGTCTGCAATACCCAAATTACTGGCACAGACAAACAGAAGAAAACGGAAACTATAGCATACGGTAGATTTGTTCCCATAATGCTTGGAATTCATAATGAACATTCAAATCAAGACTCTCTGAAAATTGAAATGATTAATAGTTCTGATTCAGTTGCCTTCTTGCATCAAGGTCCTCTAGAAGGATGGGGAATGAGAATGATTGGAAAACAAATTAGGACTGGAAAATATAACTTGTTTCTTTCCTGGTATGAAGACAACAAGCGACAAAAAACCAGCAGAGAAATTATAATAAATCCGGAAACAGAATTTTTTTCCTTAAATATCGAGTTGGCTAATGAGCCTCTAAGAGGAAGAACTCACAATGCTATATATTTAGACCAATACACTGGTAATTTAAACTCGGTTGAGTTTAAAAGGATATGGAACCCAAATGAACAGTTCAAAACTGACACCATTTTGTTGCCTGATTACGAAGTAATAAATAAGAATGATAGCGCACTCTATGGAGCGTATTTAAGATTTTCTTCCAAACTGTCAATAAATTGGGTACAACCACACGACATTGCATTTATGAGATTTGAACAAAAAACTAATTCTGGTTGGGTTGGTTTAAATTGTAATGCCCCCCGTATCAAAATGAATCTTAAAAAGGGAGCCAAAGGAAATACATTAAAAGACATGGTCCTTGGATGTGCGGTTAGTTCCTTTCAAGCTGGACAAACTTATCGGGTGAGAATTGATTATATGATCAATAATAGAATTTACGAAAAGAATCCTTCAAAGGGAGATTACAAGGACAATGTTTATGTTGAGCAAACAATTTATATGTACACTGACGAATTCAAATTAAAATAAGGGCAAATAACTACCGCGTACACCAAATAAGCAAAGGCGCCAAAAGATTATATTTGTTAGGCGCCTTTGCCTATTTGGAAATCGTTATATGCAAGTGTGAAATTCTCGCTTCGAGATGAAATTAAACTTTAAAAATTAAGTTTTTACTTCTGTTCAATTTTTTGGAACGTCGAATACATAAGAATAATACTGAATAAAAATGATGAAAAAATCGATCATAAATATGAAAATATTTAAAATGAAGAAAATAATAACATTTATACTAAGTTTACTCCCTGTTTTAACTTGGGCACATCAAGACACAGATTACATTTATACTTATAATAATGTTACTGTAAGGTTTAAAACTGGACATTTCTTCGAAGAAATAAACAATGCAAAAATTATTGGACAATATGCTGCCATTCTTTCAAAAAGTTTAAATTACGACAATCCTATAGTGCTTGACTTTATACATGACTATGGACATACATATCATGGTAAAACATATAGTTTTTTGAATATCGGTTCAGAAAAATATGATTTAGTAGAAGGATTAACTAGAGACTCTTTAAAAATCAACAAATTAAATTTAAACTTATTTGTTGATACAATTGAAAGAAATTACAAAGCAGTAAAAAATCTAAACCCAATTCCAGAAACAAATGGAAAACAAAAAATTGTAATTAGACAATTCGGATTTCATTTTGACATAACTCAAACATTGAATATGTTATTGTATTCTATAACTAATTATAAAGAGATAAAAAAACTTTCTAAAACGTTTACATTGACAAGTTATCTAGATAATGTGTACTATCGCTTTGAATCTATAGCCTCAAAGCAAATCGACTCAATTAA
>JBILUY010000270.1:0-3115 GCA_044370735.1 Crocinitomicaceae bacterium
TTGTATCAAGGTCTCCCTAATCAACGGTTTGTTATAAACAGCCTTAATACATGATTGTATCCATTTTTTTATTTCGTTTTTATAAGAAATGGAAATAAAATCAATATTTTCTTGTAACGTTTCGTTGTCATGGGTTATGGAATCTTTCGAAGGTAATTCATCACCTAAAGTAAGATAGATTAATGGTGCATTTTTATCAAAGTTGTAATATCTAAATAATTGTTTTTCCTGATCACCAGCGTAAATCTTATTTTCTATGATAATATTATTTTGTCCATCATTTATAACGACATCAATTCTCCCTCCATTTGAAGTGTCTTCCGATTTAAAACCAATGTGTTTTTCAGTAAGAGAAAAACTTTTCTCTGTACAAAATTTTTTTACGATTCTATTTTTTTCGCTTTCAAATTTATCCTGGATTTCATCAATGAATAGTTTTAGAAATAAATCTTTCTGATTATGCTTTCCTTTAGCGTCTAATAAGTACGAAATAAATAGTGAATGTTTAAGTTCATCACTATTGATGCTTAAAATATCGAAGATATTAAAGTTCTCTCCAGTGATTTCACTAATTTCTTCATATTTGTTTTTTATTAATTCAACATGTTGAAGCAAGTTTTTTATTTTTTCCATATTAATTGGATTATTTCTCTCTAAAATTAACATTTTTCTTAATCCTTAATTCGTAGCTCACAAGTGTGTCCCATTTTGAATACGGTATTAAATCAAAAACAAAAGATTGACCTGTTAATAACCATTTTTTATAAACGAATTTCCCATTTATAAAAATGTACAACTGGTTGTCATCTACATATTTCACAATCATAAGTTCTCATTTTTAGGTTTAAAGTTTTCAAGGATATATTGTTTTGTTTTTAGGTATTCATTAGGTCTTTTTCTCCCTGGAAAACGTTCAGGCTTTTCAACTTTCTCGAGTAAATCCAGCATATAGTTTTGGTAAAAAATGAATTCAGATTCTATGGTATTAAAAAGCCAAATGAGTTCTACCATTTCTTCTACGATTGCCTCGTGAAGATATTTTTTCATATAGGGTTCATCGTAATCATCAATTATATACTGCCGAAAATCATAATGTATTTGAATCATTAGATCCGTAAATTCTTTCTCTCGTTTTTTAAAATCAGCGAAGGGAATGTCTTTAAAAGAAAGTATATGAGATGTAATTTGGAGTAAATCATCCAAGATTACTTTTGTAAAATTGATATTATCAGATGGATTAAATCTGTATTCCTTTGCAAACAACCAAGATTTTGGAACGTGGTAGTTAGAGTAATAAAGATGTTTGTTTTTTTGTACCACAAACGGGAAAAATTCAATTTGATCGTCTATTTTTTCTATGTGTAGATTACAAATCATCAGTTCATCGTTTACATCAACCCAAATCTCCTCCTTTTCGCCTGTGATGAGTTGTTGCATAGAACCATCAAAATCGTTTGGAGAAATTACTTCACAGTTTTCATGTCGGTAATAATGATAAGGATTTCTTATAAATGCATTGATTGCGTTCCGTTGTTTTTGATTGAATTTAGTGGCAATGGATAAATGTTCTATTTTTTCTATGATCCACTCTTTGATTTCTTCGTTTTCTGTTTTTGAATAAAGAACATTCAAAAATTCGAAACTTTCAAAATTGTTTTTCATTTGGAAAGTAGCCAGCGTTTTTAAGTCTATTATTCGTCTATCTTCCCCATTGCTTTTATCCTCATATTTAATAATAGATTTCAGAAAAGCTGTCTCAATCCGTGTTGGCTTTTTGTCTATTTTGTAAAGAATATCCATTTGTTTGTGTTTAGGCAGTTCCCAAAATTCTTGATTTTCACTTATCATGTGATTTTTTTTACAAATATTAGTTTTGAAGATGTCATCCTGTGTCGTTCTATTTTGAAAGGTTGACTTTTTTAATTCAATCACTAGTATTTTTCAGAAAAAATCTTTCGTTATCTTTTTTAGTTAAATCAATTTGTGATAATTTTTTAGAGTGTCACACATTGACTTTATCTCCTTGTTTTTTTGTAGAAAATTAGTTTTATGCAGAAAAATGAAGAAAACTCGTTAAACTCATACGAGATTTTAGAGGGATTACTCGGTGAATTATACCCAGCAATTCGGAATACGGAAGAACATAATTTATTAGGTGATCTTAAGGAAGTCAATCAATGGTATGAAATTGATCCTAACTTATCGGAACTTGAGATTTATAAACTCAAACTAAAAATATGTTTTTTACAAATTTATAATGCTGTTGATTTTGAAATGAACGTTATGAAAACGATGGATTGGAGCAACTTGTATAAAGTAGTTTTCTATAACAATAATAATGCGGTTACTGATTTATATAACGGTCAAGAACATTTAAAAACAATGGATTTAATAGAAGAATGAAAAATATTGGAACTATAATTCAGTCAGATAGCCAATTGACTGTAGTCGATTATTATGGAAATGTGTTAAAATCCAAACCTTTTCACGATTTCGTTCTCGCTTTTGATGACAATCATATACTAATTAGTAAAAGAAAAAACAATTTTGATAGCGAAAATCGCATTCAGATATTGGATAGTTCATTAAATGTTATTCAATCAGTTAGTTCCGATAACGATGAATATTGCAATGAATTGCTTAAAAATAATTTCAGGCTATTTATGGTCTATGATCGACCTTTTTCATTAGAAGATTATCATGATTTACTTCGTTCTTGGTCAACTATGTCTTATGAAATCAAATCTGAGCAAGTAGCAAAATTAGCCCATTCATTATTCTTTCAGTTCCTTGAATTTCAGCGTAAAAAGCAAGTGAAGATAATTTACAGCGATCGTTTTATGTTTTATTACATAGCAGTTTTTAAAGAGGATGTAAGTAAAGAAGTCTTAATAAAGAGTAAAGAATCTATTTATAATCGCTTGGAATCTATTTTTGAAAAAATAATCAATTAATTTTATCACGACATATTTTGTCGCTATATAGGTTTACTTTAGAAGAAATAAATACTAAAAGTTATGTCAAAAAGAAGTTCAAATAAACGCTTAATATTAATAATCAATAAACTAAGAAGAAACCCTTTGTCTTATAGGGAATTATGTAATTATTTTGAAGA
>JBILUY010000271.1:0-3107 GCA_044370735.1 Crocinitomicaceae bacterium
CAAAATCTTCATCACCTTCACTATTTTCCACTTCTTGTTTTTTATGTAATTCTATTTGATCCTCTAGTTTTTTTAATTCCTTATTTAATTTTGGATCTATTTCAGTATTTAATGGGTTTAATACTAGGATTTTAGGATCGTAATTATTTTGACTGAAAGTTGATTTGATGATAAGTAGAAGTGAGATTAAGGAAAGGATTTTTTTCATTTTTCAATTTTATTTAGATGTCAAATGTAATTAGAATATTGAATATCTTGTTATTAACTTTTTTAAATAGACTTCTTTAAAATATACTTTGTTATAAAATCTTTTCATGAAAACAATAACGTGTAAAGAAAATCGAAAAATCTTTACATGAAAATCATAACGTGTAAAGAAAATTGAAAAATCTTTACATAAACAATCTATTTCGTACCTTTGTCTATATCGATACAAATTAAATACCTATGAATACTTGGTTTACAGTTAAAGTAAAATATACCAAACAATTAGAAAACGGTGAGTTTAAAAAAGTTTCAGAGCCTTATTTATTGGCTGCGATGACTTTTACAGATGCAGAAGCTCGTATTTACGAAGAATTAGGGGCATTGATCCGTGGTGAATTTAGTGTAACAAACATCGCTCGTACAGATTTCCATGATATTTTCCATTATGAAGATAGCTATACTTGGTACAAAGTAAAAGTTGCTTACGAAAGTATGGATGCTGATTCAGAGAAAAAGAAAAAAATATCACAAAACTTTTTAGTTTCAGCTTCATCTGTGAAAGAAGCGTACGAACGTATTCACGATAGTTTATCTACTATGTTGGTTGATTTTGTGGTTCCTTCAATCACGTTATCTCCTATAGTTGATATTTTCCCGTTCAACGATATTGAAGCGGATAAAGAAATTGCTCGTAAACCAAAGGTAGAGGTGATTGACGAAATCGAAGAACCAGTAAGTGGGAAAGGAGTTGTTTTTTCAGCAGGAGGTTCTGATTTTGATGATGAAGAGGAATTAAGCGATATCGAAGACGAATATAATTCAGAAGAAGAATAAATTTCTATGTCGGAGTTTTTAGACTTAATTAGAAACGATCACCGTCAGTTTGATCAAGGGAAGCTTGAAGACCATTACGAAGATCAACCATTTGGATTAATTTCTACTTGGTTGCGTGAAGCAGTGGAACGCAATGTGCATGAACCAAATGCGATTTCTGTTTCCACGATTGGGTTAGATGGATTTCCTGAAACTCGTGTCGTATATATTAAAGAATTACTTGAAGAAGGAGTTGTTTTTTATACCAATTATCACAGCGATAAAGGAAGAGCAATAGAGAAAAACAACAAAGTACATGTCCTAATTTTTTGGCCTGAACTTGAGCGACAAATCCGTATTTCTGGATTGGTAGAACGAGTTCCTGAAGAGATGAGTGACGCGTATTTTGCTTCTCGACCTTATGGGAGTAAGATTGGTGCGTGGGCTTCTGAACAAAGTCAAAAATTATCATCCCGACAAGAATTAGAACAACGTGTTCAAGATTATACAGAGAAATTCCCAACCGATGTTCCTAGACCTCCACATTGGGGTGGCTACCTTGTGAGACCCGTGAAAGTTGAGTTTTGGCAGGGGAGACCTTCACGATTACATGATCGTATTGTCTATGAATTGAATGAAAATACGTGGAATTTATTCAGAATAAATCCTTAATGATAGAATTAGAGCCGGTAATAATTACGCTTTCCAATGGAATTCGATTGGTGTATATGCATGCTAGTTCGGTAGTGGCTCACATGGGGGTAACTATCCTTGCTGGTTCTCGCTACGAACAAACAAACGAAGAGGGATTAGCGCACTTTTTGGAACATTGTATTTTTAAAGGAACAACCAAAAGGCGCTCCTTACATATACTATCTCGTTTAGATTCGGTTGGTGGTGAATTGAATGCGTATACAACCAAAGAAGAAATTTGTGTTTATGCTTCATTTACAAAAGAACATACAGCCAGAGCTTCTGAATTATTAGCGGACATTGTTATCAATTCTAATTTTCCTGAAAAGGAAATCAAAAAAGAAAAAGAAATCGTATTGGATGAAATAAATTCATATTTAGATTCTCCAAGCGACAAAATATTTGATGATTTTGAAAATTATTTATTTCGTAATCATCCTCTTGGTGCTAATATTCTTGGTACAAAAGAATCTGTTTCAGGTTTTACACGTGAAGATTTAATGCGATTTACAGAACGTTTTTTCTTTGCTGAAAATATCGTGATTTCGTATGTGGGGGATATTCCCGTTTCTCGTTTAACTCGTATTCTCGAAAAAGATTTTAGTCCGTTGAAACGTACCTCTACGCCAATCAAGCCGAGTACCTTTGATGCGTATGAGCCGTTTAAAATTCGTTCGCAAGAAGCCAATTTTCAAGCGCATGCAATTATTGGTGGATTAGCTCCTGGTTACAATAGTGAGCAACGAAGAAGTATGACTTTACTTACAAATGTGTTGGGTGGTCCTGCGTTAAATTCACGTTTGATTTTGAGCATCCGTGAAAAATATGGGTATACCTACAATATAGAAGCGAGTTATGCTCCTTATGCTGATATTGGTTATTGGTCTATCTATTTTGGAACAGATCAAAAATACTTGGATAAGACGTTAAAACAAGTGTATAAAGAGATACGTTTGATGTGTGACGAAGCTCTGAACGAACAACAATTACTCAAAGCGAAAGCACAATTAAAAGGTCAATTAGCGCTTTCATTGGATAGCAATTCTGGTATTATGTTGGGATTAGGAAAGAGTTTGTTACTTTTCAATCAAATTGATTCCATCCAAGAAATCTATGCTGGAATAGACCGTTTGACTGTTGATGAATTAAAAGACGTAGCAAGTACTTATTTCAACGAAAAAAACATCTCTGAATTGGTTTTTGAATTAGGGGAAGAGTGATTTTAAATTAATATGGAACCCAAAACATACCTAAACCTAAATTACCACCTTGTCCATAAATAGCATCTAAATGAACTCCAAATTTTTCATTTATAAAATATCTAGTAGCCATTCCAACTTTGTATGGTAGATAGTATGAGTTTTCAGAGTTTACTATATTCTGTTAATAGTGGT
>JBILUY010000332.1:0-3088 GCA_044370735.1 Crocinitomicaceae bacterium
CTGTTCATATTTATGAATAGTATCAATTTCAGACATTAGTGAGCCATAAATACTTGCTTTATTTTTCTGTGCTTTCTCACTAATTACGACCGAGAATAAGGGCTTTCCCTTACTCAAGGCGTATTCAAATTCTAAATGCGTATAGCTCTTTCCTGATCTCTTTTCTATACTTCCATATCTGCCACCTAGGATTAGAAGAAAAATATCTGATTCATCTATCCATCTTTCAATTACTGTCATCTGGGATTCATCACCCGCTGCAAATAACTCCATTCCAGCGGGAATATGGCCAGCAGACAAAATTGCTTCGACAGCAGCCTGTCGCTCTTCTCTTAGATCCTCGTATGTCGATGATACAAAAACTTGGAGTTTCTTATCTCTCATGGGTAATGAAGCAGAGGTAGGCAGTATTGTGAATCTGAATGGTGTTACACAGAAGCATGGGGCGATTCGAAAATTGCTCCAATCTCACGGGGCATACAGTTCAATTGGAATATGAAACTCACCTAAATCAGTTATCAAATCGAAAGGGACACCAGACTTATCTGGAGGCAATAGCTGTGAAATTTTCTTTTTGACATTCTGAACATCATTTGCCGTAACCTGAACATATATTTTTTTTAATTCTTTCATGGAGCTTAAAATTTGACTATCTATTATCCTATTCATTGAGGGGAATGAGTAACCAATGGATACTAATATTTCAGATTCGGATACTGATTCTAGCGCCTTCTCTCTGCACAGAAGCACATGACGGTCTTCTTCCCACGAATAGTTCAAATGGAATCCGTAACCTGTTTTATATAAATCCCTATATTCCTTTATTTTCATCCCAGCCACTCGTTTTCTTTTGGCTTCAGAGATTAAGTATTCCTCGTTAGTAGTAGATTCTATTGAAATTGACTCCTTAAGTTCATCATCAGTAAATATCGCCATGTCAGCAGAACCATTCAGTTTAAAAATTACAAATTTATTCAAAGCAGATGGGAGATAATTTTTCTTACTACTCTTGGGGTAAATTGGAAACTTAGTTCTAATAATTGAAGTGTCGTTAACCTTATAAAACTTGCATGCAGATAATTCAAACTGGCTGTCATAATTCCACGAAAGAATTCTTATATTAGAAGGCAATTTCGGATCCATTCCATCGTACTGCATTATATTCGCAAAGAACAAGTCATATCTCTTATCAACACCATTCCGATGTTGTTCCCATGTAAAAAACAAGCCCAATGATAATTTCAATTCCCATAATGCCGTACTTTGACCTGATAGATATAATATTTTTGCGTATGTATCCACAGTCTTATGCGCTTCAATTTGAATAGCCACTTTCCTAAGTGTTTTAATATCAACACTATCATTGTTTACTGCGCTGGCAAATTCTTCAACAAATATTCTAAACCTCGCGGGTAATTGATCTACAATCGGCAAGGCTTGGATACTCGCCCCTGCTCCAAACAAATACGTGACTTGAGCACTCATATTACCTATTTAATGATTTTGATCAAAACATGAAAACTCCATCACCAGCTTTACATCACTTCCTCTTCGTTTTCCCCTTCGTAAAGAGATCAGCCGTGTACTTCTCATAGAGTTCAAAGAGAAAGACCATGCGGCTGGCCTCGGTGGTGAAGGGTTGCGGGCGGTAGGCCAGATCAACGGCCTTATCTAACTCATTGTGGGCCTTTACCAAGGCCGGGGGCATGGTGAGCGGGTCGTATAGATTCGCCAATGAGCTGTTCGGAAATTGCAGCCGCGCATCCAATACCTTCTGTGCTGCTGCTTCCACCGCTTTCACTGCCTTATCACTTGGGCTTTCGGGCCACGGAAATGTATTGTAGGTGTATAAAGCTGAATACCTAAATCTACTTTCCAATCTACCGCAGGTATATTTAACCCATGCCATATGAATTTGAGATGTTAAGACCCCAAATTCATAAAGTGATCCATTTGGAACAATTTGGAGATCGTTGCTGGCAATAATCATCGAATCCAAATATCCAATTGGTATATACCTTCTGTTCTCTGAAGAGGTGCGGGGAATAGCTATGTAAAAACCTTCTTGAGGTTGCCTGTCTTCTGTGAATAAGGTTGGGGTTTCTGCTTTCTTTTGGGTGGGCCCCTTTGTGCTTTTGAGCCTCATCTCCTTTACCAGATTGATACGTTTAACTACCTCTGGCATAGCTTTTAGAACATTAGGTGGACAATCTTTCAACCATAAGCAGTAGCGTGTTACTCCGTTCAAAAAGCCATCGCCACCCAGATAGATTCTTAACCACTGTTTGGATGATGGGTTCTTATTTTCTATCAGTTCTTTCTCCTCCTTTGACAATATCAAATTACCACCATCGGCAGGGACACTGCCATTGACTAATTTATTTATTGGCCCTAAAGGGTATGAACGCCCAGTGATCAGAAGATCCTTCGCATCCACCAGATACGGATTGATGTTCTTGGCTTTCAGCTCGTGGGCCTCGCCACGGATATCCTCGTATTCAAAGATGCTCTTGTTGGGAGTGTCGTAGCTGGCAAAGCCGATGATAACGCAATACACGGCCGCGTTGCCTTTGGCTTCGTTGCTCCATTTGAAGGTGCGGTGGGCAAAATGGATCTTGATGTTGTAGTGGTTGAGCATCTGCCCCCACAGGATGCTGGTCTGCTCGCCCTGCACAATAGAATTGGTTGAGACGAAGGCCACTTTAATCCTTGTGCCCTGAATGTATTGTGCGGCTTTGATGTACCACCCCGTTACAGAATCCAATACACCGCTACCGTCTGCATGATTGAATAGCCTCACAATCTGGTCGCGCTGACCCTGCTTCATGATCTTGGAACCGATAAAAGGCGGATTCCCGATGATGTAGTCGAACTTCTTCTCTACGCTCTTCGAAGGTTGCTTGCCATGATGCACCTCATAGGTCTGTGTCTGGATGTTCACGCTCCCGTATTCCGCTTCCGGCTCATTGACCACGTAAATGTTGGCATGCTTGGCATGCACATTTATGGTATTCTCGGGGTTCAGCAGACTTTGCCAATCCGTCTCCAAGGCATCGGCATGAACGATTTTGGCCGATTTCCTTAACGG
>JBILUY010000327.1:0-3064 GCA_044370735.1 Crocinitomicaceae bacterium
GGAGGGCGATATCAATGTCCGCATCCAAGAGGATGGCAAGGCCGTTGACATCCCAATCAGGGCCGGAGAGATGTTCCTTCTGCCCGCCAACACCCCTCACTCGCCCATGCGCAGCGCGGGCAGCCTGGGCCTCGTGATTGAGGCCGTGCGCAAGGGCACCGATATGAAGGACGGTCTCCTATGGTTCTGCGAGCAATGCAACCACAAGCTCCACGAGACCTATTTCCCACTCACCGATATCGAGAAGGATTTCCTTCCCCGCTTCCGCGAATTCTACACGAGCACAGATTTGCGCACCTGCAAAAAGTGCGGCCACGTCATGGAGGCCGATCAGCGGTTCATATAGTCCCTTGCGGTCTGTAGACCTCGGCTGCCCTTAGGTCTCACCCCACGGCCACAAGCGGCCCCGCCTCACCCTATCCGCAGGCTCGTCATGCTCAGCGATCCTGCCAGCAGCACATCGTTCACAAACTTCAGCCCCTCGCCCGGGTGTTTCAGCGCTAGGGCATAAATAAGCGGTAGATAATGGTCGGGTGTGGGCACCGCCAGTTGCACCGCGCGGCCCAGCTTCCCATAGTCACAGAGCGACCGGTGGTCGCCCTTCACTATCAGGTCGTGCAACTTCTCATGCGCCTCCAGCGCCCATTCATATCCGTAGCCAATGGTGCCAATGTTGCCAAAGTCCACCAGCCCCAGGTTGTGAATGATGTTGCCGCTGCCCACAATCAGGATACCCTTGTCCCTAAGCGGGGCCAGCCGCTGCGCCAGGCCATAGTGCCATTCGGCCCCGTGCGTGCGGTCAAGACTCAGCTGCACCACTGGCACATCAGCTTTTGGGAAAAAATGCCTCAGCACCGTCCATGCCCCATGGTCCAGTCCCCATTTCTGGTCCATCCCCACCGGTTCCGGGCCCAGCAAGGTGGCCGTCTCCAACGCCAGCAAGGGGTCTCCCTTGGCCGGATATTTAACTTCATAAAGCGCCTGCGGGAAACCCCCGAAATCATAGATTGTCCTTGGCATCGGCATGGCCGTCACCTTGGTCCCTTTTATATACCAGTGGGCCGATATGCACAAAATAGCACGTGGGGCCGGCAACCCCTTCGCCATCGCCCTGAATCCCCGTACAAACTCATTTTCCTCAATGGCATTCATCGGGCTACCGTGGCCAACAAACAGCACTGGCATCCGCTCCGAGTAGGGCAGGGCCGCGGCCATCCCCTCCAGTTCGTGCAATGTCATCGTCATGGCGGTCAGCGCGGCTGTGTGCTTAATAAATTCCCTCCGGTCCATCTCCCCGTTCCAAACAGCCCAAAGGTATCGGTGTTCGAACATTGGTAAGAATAAGAACTTGTCTAATTCTCTGACCGAATCCGATCTTTCTCCTCATAAATCAATGATGTTGGCCTCCCCAACTTGCCCCGCCTACATTTGCCCCCCATGTGGAAGAACAACATACTCGAGACCATCGGCAACACTCCTTTGGTCCGCCTCAACCGCGTCACAAAGGACCTGCCCTGCACGGTCCTCGCCAAGGTCGAGACCTTCAACCCCGGCAATAGCATCAAAGACCGCATGGCTGTCAAGATGATCGAGGATGCGGAGCGGGCCGGATTGCTAAGACCGGGTGGCACCATCATCGAGGGCACCTCCGGCAACACCGGCATGGGCCTCGCCCTTGCCGCCATCGTCAAGGGATACAAGCTCATATGCGTCATGCCCGACAAGCAGAGCAAGGAGAAGATGGATATGCTCCGCGCCATGGGCTCAGAAGTGGTCGTAACTCCCACCAACGTAGAGGCCGATGACCCCCGCTCATACTACTCTGTCTCCCGCAGGCTTCAGCTCGAGACCCCCAACTCATTCTATCCCAACCAGTACGACAACCTGAGCAATACACAGGCCCACTACGAGCAGACCGGGCCCGAGATATGGGAGCAGACCGAGGGTCGCATCACCCACCTCGTGGTGGGCGTGGGCACAGGCGGCACCATCAGCGGCACAGGCCGTTATCTCAAGGAGAAGAACCCCGACATCAAGGTCTGGGGGGTCGATACCTACGGCTCCACCCTCAAAGCATACCACGAGACGGGCAAGATTGATGAGTCCGAGATATACTCCTACCTCACCGAGGGCATAGGCGAGGACATCATCCCCAAATGTGTCGATTTCAGCGTCATCGACCTCTTTGAGAAAGTCACTGATCGCGAGGGCATGCTCATGACCCGCGAACTTGCCAAGAAAGAGGGCATCTTCGTGGGCAACAGCGCAGGCTGTGCCGTTCAGGGTCTTCTGCAATTGAAGGATAGACTCAAGCCCACCGATCTGGTGGTCGTCATCTTCCACGACCACGGCAGCCGCTATGTGGGCAAGATTTTCAACGATGACTGGATGCGCGACCGCGGTTTCCTCGACAAGGGCCGCATCAGCGTCAAAGACGTCAAAGGCCCCAAGCAGCCCGACCTCGTCAAGGTCGATGCCACCGACACCGTTGAGGCCGCCATGCGCCTCATGGCCACCCATGACATCAGCCAGCTCCCCGTCTTTGAACAGGGGCAGCCCGTGGGCTCCATTGCCGAGGGCAGGCTCTTCAATGCCTTCTTCGAGGATCAGACCATCAAGGCAAAGCCCGTCAGCCAGTTCATGCAGGCCCCCTTCCCCGAGGTCGAGCCCGGCCTCGAACTCCGCGATGTCACCTCCCGATTCGACAGGAGTACCCCGGCCGTACTCTTCAGAGACAGCACTGGCCAGTACCGCATCCTCACCAAACAGGACATCATCAAGGTGATGGCCGATTGACCCCACCTGATGATGCAGTTCTGCCGTCAGCGCATCATCTCCCTCGTCCCATCGCAGACCGAGCTGCTGCACCATCTTGGCCTCGATGTCGAGGTGGTGGGCATCACCAGGTTCTGCATCCATCCGCATCAGTGGTTCCGCACCAAAGCCAGGGTAGGAGGGACCAAGAACGTGAGTCTAGATAAGGTAGACGCGCTGGCCCCCACGCTCATCCTTGCCAACAGGGAAGAGAATGTGAAAGATCAGATCGAGGCCCTGGCTGCCCACA
>JBILUY010000324.1:0-3060 GCA_044370735.1 Crocinitomicaceae bacterium
CAGGACTGTTGCCGTACCATCACCGCTTGGAGATGCTGCGCTTGGCCGTGGGCGATGACAGCCGTTTCCGCGTGTCGGACATTGAGAGCCGCCTGTCGGTCCCATCCTACACGGCCGACACGCTGGCCCATCTGCACGAGAAATACCCGGAGGTACAATTCTCGTTGGTGATGGGAGGCGATAATCTGGCCACTTTCCATAAGTGGAAGAACCACCGCTATATCATCGATAACCATCCCATCCTGGTCTATACGCGCCCAGGACAAGGTGCCACAGCCTTTGACGCGCATCCGCAGGT
This sequence comes from Crocinitomicaceae bacterium, assembly GCA_044370735.1. Classification (GTDB taxonomy): domain Bacteria; phylum Bacteroidota; class Bacteroidia; order Flavobacteriales_D; family Crocinitomicaceae; genus CANHVK01. The sequence continues at coordinate 299 of JBILUY010000324.1, forward strand.
GCGGTTCATCGATGCGCCAGTGATGGCCATCTCGAGCACCGCTATAAGGGAGATGGTGGCCGATGGCCGCAATGTGCGCCACCTCATGCCCTATGCCGCATGGGCCTATCTCGATCAGATGAACCTGTTCCGCAGGACCTGATAGAAAGCCTTAGATTACTTGGTCGCCTCTCGGCAATCATGAATTCATGGTCTGAGAGGTCGGGGCAGGTACATCCCGCAGCACGGCCCCAGAGGTACGTAACATATTCCTCCTATACTGCCCCCCCCCACCTCGAACAGCGCATCGGTGATCTGGCCTAAGGAACATGCCTTGGTCACTTCCATCAGCGTGTTGAACAAGGTGCCGTTCTGCACCGCTGTTTCCTGCAACTGGCGCAGGAGGGCGGGTCGGTTAGAAACACCTGCCTTGCCCGCCACTATCTACAGGCATTCTCAACCACCGTGGCCGCATTTTTATTACCCAAGCTGACGGCACGATTCCAGTCCCTACATGCCTCTTCCATCCTGCGAAGACGTGCGAATGCCATCCCTCGGTTGTAGTACAGTTCGCCATCATTTCTTTCTTTTCCGATCGCTTCGGTAAAGTATCGCTCTGCCTCCTCAAAACGTCCGGCACCGAAGCAGAAAAGACCTTTGGCCGCCATGGGTTGGTGCGAAAAGGGATTCAGGACGGCTGCTCTTTCAAGGTCAACGAAGGCCTCGTTGGGCATGTTCCGAGCAAACAGGCACTTTGCCCTGCCCATCAACATATCAACTCTTGTTGAGTCCAATCGTAGGCCCTTTTCATAGTCACTCTGTGCCTTGACCGAATTGCCGCCTTTCAGGGCTATCTCGGCTCTTTTAGCATATCCGTTAATGAACCAGTCGCCAACCTCGCCCAAGGCTTTGTCAATCTGCTTTGCCGCATCCACCAGGTTCCCTTCTTTCAAATACTCAATAGCCCTACCATAGGCAACCTCCCAATCCTGAGGCCCCCCGTGCAAAATAAATCGAATGGGCAAGGTGAGACGCACAGGTACAAATTTGCCGGCTTTCGTTCCCGGCCTGTATCCAATTATGGTCTGCACCACTCGGATTGCCTCCTTATCGAGGATAGGATGACAGCCTTGAACCACATGCACCAGGCCAACTGAACCATCCGATTCGACCACAAATCCCACATGTACCGTCCCGACAATACCACTTGACCGGGCTTCTTTGGGATAGGACAAATTCTTGGAGATGTAATTGAGAACTGCCTGATCACCTTCGGGATATTCAGGCATTATGATCAATTCTGATGAATCGGGAACCAAATCTGAATTGACTTCTGACTGTGCCATCGCCATGGCGAGGTTGAAGGAAAAAAGTAAAACAATACCACAGATTGATTTCATGATGCGGTTGTAATGATTGCCAATGGAAGTGGATAGTAACATTTACAATAGTGACGAATAAGCCTTCTTTGCAAAGAGGCCTTCGACCATCACATATTCCTCCTATACTGCCCCCCCACCTCAAACAACGCATCGGTGATCTGCCCCAATGAACACGCCTTGGTCACGTCCATCAGGGTAGTGAAAAGGTTTCCGTTCTGCACGGCAGTCTGCTGCAACTGCCGCAGCAGGGCGGGCGAGCGGTCGGCATTGGCGGTGTGCAGGTTGGCGAGCATGGCGATCTGGTACTGCTTCTCCTCCTCTGTGGCGCGGATTACCTCCTTGGGCAGGATGGTGGGCGAGCCCTTGCTGCTGAGGAAGGTGTTGACGCCTATGATGGGGAATTCGCCCGTGTGTTTAAGCGTCTCGTAGTAGAGGCTTTCCTCCTGTATGCGGCTGCGCTGGTACATGGTCTCCATGGCGCCCAGCACGCCCCCGCGCTCGGTGATGCGGTCGAATTCTGAGAGCACGGCTTCTTCCACCAGATCTGTCAGCTCCTCAATGATGAAACTGCCCTGCAGCGGGTTCTCGTTCTTGGCCAAACCCAGTTCGCGGTTGATGATGAGCTGGATGGCCATGGCCCTGCGCACGCTCTCCTCGGTGGGCGTGGTGATGGCCTCATCGTAGGCGTTGGTGTGCAGCGAGTTGCAGTTGTCGTAGATGGCATAGAGGCTGCGGCCGCTGGTCTGGATGTGGTACTTGAGCATCTGGCTGCGCTCATCGGCACCGTACTTCTCTTTCATGGCCTTGGCCCAGAGCCTGCGCGCCACGCGACCTATCACCGCATATTCAGGGTCGATACCGTTGCTGAAGAAGAAGCTGAGGTTGGGCCCGAAGGCGTTGATGTCCATGCCCCGGCTCAAGTAATACTCCACGAAAGTGAAGCCGTTGGCCAGGGTGAATGCGAGCTGCGAGATGGGGTTGGCGCCCGCCTCGGCAATGTGGTAGCCGCTGATGCTCACCGAGTAGAAGTTGCGCACCTTCCTGTCGATGAAATACTCCTGCACATCGCCCATCAACCGCAGCGCGAACTCTGTGCTGAAGATGCAGGTATTCTGCGCCTGATCCTCCTTCAGGATGTCGGCCTGCACCGTTCCGCGCACCTTGCTCAGCGCATCAGCTTTGATTTTTTCATAAACGTCTTTAGGGAGAACTTCATCTCCAGTCAATCCGAGCAGCAGAAGTCCAAGGCCGTTGTTCCCCTCGGGAAGTTCGCCTTGGTAGGAAGGCCGTAAGATGCCCTTGTCATCAAACTTCGCACGTTTGCTCTTTTCCACCTCTCCCTCCAGCCTGTTGGCGCGGATGTACTTTTCGCACTCCTGGTCAATGGCCGCGTTCATGAAG
>JBILUY010000273.1:0-3058 GCA_044370735.1 Crocinitomicaceae bacterium
TATTGTGGTTCGTTCAAGTGTAGATAACTTCCAATCAAATTTACCGTTTACTTCTACATCAAAATTTGTTAGAAACAGTAACAATATAGCACATTATAAAGCTGATACTACTTCTGCAATTTCCCTTAACTTTTTTGTAAATGATCAAAAATTAAATGATTTAAGAGATGGTAATAAAGTTACATTCAGAATTTACGCATGGAACGCAGAAACAATAGCTGGTTCACTAAATATCGACTCATTATTTATTTTAGCTGACTCTACTAAAATGAATATCGAAGGATTTGCAGCTGTAGGTGTTAGTGCTAACTCAGCAGTAAAAGATGAATTTGCATTTACAAACTGGGGTACAGGAGGTATTGATAATGATACTATTCTAGCTAATCAAACAGGAGCAATTAACTTAAATAAATATTACCAATTTAAGTCAGTTGTATTCAAGAGAAAAATGGTTAACCTTGATTCAATTTCTTTTGTTGTAAGCAGAAATTTAACAGGTGTAAAAAGTTTCTCTGTTCGATCAAGTGCGGATAATTATGCTAGTGATTTAGCAATTAAAACGTCTTATACAGGAGCGTCTGTTACAGGAAACCAAGTATTTATTAAAGCAGATACTACTTCAAGTTTCACTGTGATAACAACGTTAAATTCCAACAAATTCAAAAGCTTAAGAGAAGATAAAGAAATTACCTTCAGAATTTATGCTTGGAATGCAGAAAACGCAAATGGTACTTTTGAAATCGACTCTTTACGTTTGCTTGGACAAGCAAGTTCTATTGAAAACGTTGATAACTTTATGGATTACACAGATTGTATTAAGATGTTTACAAAAGATCAAGCTGCTTTGATGACTGCGATTTTATCTGCTCCAAACAGCATTAGATATGATTTACATCAAGAAGCTAACTTAAAATCTACTGGTACTTTTGAATTAGTTACTCCTGCTTGTACACCTAAACCATACTTTACAATTAGTAATTCAAAAATTTGTTCAGGTGGATTGGTTACTTTCAAAGACTTATCATGGAATACAGGTGTGACTTCAAGAACATGGACTTTCCAAGATGGTAATCCATCAACATCAACGGATGTAAGCCCTAAAGTTTTCTTTAGCACTCCTGGGTACAAAAAGGTAACTTTAAAAGTTAAAAATAGTGCTGGAGAAGATTCATTAGTACTTACAAATGCAATTTATGTAACTGGTGATCAAGCACAGATTGCAAATTCTTTTGCTGAAAACTTTAACACTGGAATTAGCAATGATTGGTTAATCGAAAACCAAGAAGATAACTATGCAAAATTTGCAACTGGAACTGGAAGATGGGGATCTAAAGGAATTAAATTAAACGTTTATAAAGATGTTACAAACGCTACTCCACTAGAGGAAGATAATTATTTCTACTTTCAACGATTAAGAAATACAAAAGATGCGATCATTTCTCCTTCGATTAATTTCAAAACATTAACTGAATCTTCTTTACATTTTGATTATGCTTACGCAACATCTAGCTATTACGACTCTTTAATTACAGAAAAAATTGAGGTTTCTTATTCTACAAATTGTGGAAAAACTTGGACACCTATTCATTCTATTGTTTACATTGATACTTTAGCTGATGCAAAATCTGTATCATCTGATTTAATCACTGCTGGAATTTATGGTGGAAGAGAATTTATCCCTACTTCTGATGAAATGTGGAAAACTGCTGTAGTAAATTTAAAAGACATTGAAAAAGATCCTGAAGAGGATAATGTTCGTATCAAAATTGAATTTGTTGCATCTAGTAGTTCTAACAATTTATTTTTAGATAATATCAATTTATTTGCAACTGTAGGTATAGAAGAAAATCCATTAAACACAATGAATTTCGCAATTGTTCCAAACCCTACTTCAAATGATAAAGGAATAAACATTGAATTCAAAGCAAATGAAAAAGCTGTTTCTTTTGAACTTATCGATTTACAAGGTAAAGTAATCGCAAAAGAAACTAATTCAAATTCGAATGGAACTGTAACACATACATTGAAATTAGCAAATCAATTAAATGCAGGTTATTATACACTTCGCATTTCTCAAGGAGAATTTGTTACAAACAAAAAAGTAATTATTCAATAATTAAATGTAATACAAATTAAAAAAGGAGATCAATTGATCTCCTTTTTTATTTTAAGTACTACTAACTTATCAATTGGAAAAGTAACGGTTTCTACATCTAACGTGGGAATATAAACCCATCTAGGAACTTCCGTTGTATGTTGTTGAACTATTTGATCTTTTGTATATACTCGATAATAAATTGAGATAAGTTGATCTTGATCATTAAAAGCAGATTGTACAAAATGTTCAGTCATATAAAACATTTCTCCAACTTGAATATCAACTGCTAATTCCTCTTTAAATTCTCGAGTTAAACAATCTGTAACACCCTCTCCCCATTCTAATCCACCACCTGGAAATTTTGTAAATGAATAATCGTTTCTGGTTTCATCCAAAACTAAAATTTCATTTTTATCATTCAACAATAAGCCATAGACTCGGATGTTGAATTTTTTCATTTTTCAATGATTGATTTAATGTTTGGTTTAAAATATAAATTGGATTTTAAAATCTTTCCATCTTCTCGGTAAATTGGTTTACCATTCTCATCTAATTTACTCATATTAGAACGTTGAATTTCTTCAAAAACTTCTTCTATCTTATGTTGTAAACCATGTTTTAAGATCGTTCCACATAAGATATAAAGTTGGTCTCCTAATGCATCAGCAACCTCAACCAAATCACCTTTAAGTGCCGCTTCTAAGTATTCTTCATTTTCCTCTTTCATTAAATTAAAACGAAGTGTTACCTCATCCTCAGTTAAAGAAACAGTTGGCTCATAATTATTTTGAATTCCAAATGAATCATGGAAAGTTTCAACATGTTTGATAATATGTTTCATAATATAAATTTTATAAACTATTTAGATTATACTTCTCTATTAAACAAAAAGTCAGATAACTCAATTAAAGCAACTTTATCCTCATCTTTAACTGAAATTTTAGCTAATGCATCCATAGC
>JBILUY010000367.1:0-3054 GCA_044370735.1 Crocinitomicaceae bacterium
TATCAAGCAACAGATTGGTGAAGGTCGCCGTGTTATCCTTGACCGCACAAGTTTAGGTGGCGATGATTATGCGTACAACATTCCTTCTGGATTGCTTGACATTGGTCGCAAGGTCAGTGTTGATCGTGCTTACACAGACACGCAGCGCAATCAACTGCTTGGTAAGTATTATGGCACCGTCGATCCGCAGAATGGAGCAGTAAAGCTGTTTGGAAGCTTAAGCAACAAGCGGCTAGAGCAAATGTCTTCCTCTAATTCTTTTTCAGAAGCACCACCATACGCTGATTACTATGCTGGACTTAAAGATGTTGGAGCAAACGTCTTAATGCCTAATGGCAACGACATCATGGAAGAAGTGCTGCATCAGGTAAAGTATGCCGATGATGTTGCTAACGACAGCCCGTACAAGCTTGAGCAGAACGTACCAATGGAAGAACGTGCTGGTCGCAAGCTTGGACTATTCAATGGTGCTGAGTACAAGGTCAAGGGTACAGCCCTCAACAATGGCAAGGGTGGAGCACTGAACCGCCTCAACAAATACATTGGCAAAGACGTCACAAAGCTTAGTGCAGAAGAGCAAAACGACATTGTCACCAAGGTCGAAGAGTTTATCAAGCAAGAGTTTGCCTCAGCTAAAGATACAGATGCGGTTGTTGATGCTGTCCTCAATGCTGTTGACCCTTTGGCATTGCAAGACATGGAGCGTGGTGTCTGGGCTGACATTGCTCGCAACCATGGTGAGCTTGGACGACGTGCTAGCAAAGCGTTCTACTTTACGCAGGTACTATCAAAGGCTGCTGAGATCGCTAACAACCAAAACAAAGGAGCTATTCGCAAGTGGACAGATCTTTGGGGTTGGTTTGCCAAGCAATCCACAATGGACATGGTGCGCTTGCATGCCAGTGACGCTAAAATCTATAATGGCATGACACCAATCTATGATATTGCCGACGTGTCATTGTCTCCACAAGGCACAGTTATACGCAATACACCAGTGCCATTGCACAAGACCTATGACGACCTTATACCACGCATGGCATCGTTAGAATCCGGTACAGCATTGCGTCACTCCTATCGCTACCGCTATCTTAATGGCCTCAAGGATGCAATGGGCGGAGCAATTACCCGTTGGCGTGAGGATCACGAAAAGCTTTTCCCTGAAGGTACAGTTTTTGATGCACCGACATTGGAAGCAGCGAAGGCATACCTGCGTGGCAATGGCACGCCATTTAGCAAGAGTGAGGACATCCCTCTGGCTATGGCCTCTGATGAAACAGGAGCAATGCTCCCGGTTGCTGGTGGTGAGAGGACGATTTTGAGTGAAATGCCACAGGATCCTGACTTTACGGTGACGTTTAGCAATGATGCTATGCCAGTTATCAATGCTGTATTAAAAGACCCACAGGGTAGTAGCATTGTTTTTACGTCTTCGGCTGAACATCATGGTCTGTTCAATCCAGCAGATCTTTCGGCAATGGCTGACATGCTCATGCCTGATGAAAGCTTTGGTTTGTCTGGCAACCTTAACCGCATGAACATTCACTCGGTTATCAAGCGAGCCATCACTGCCAAAGCGTACAATGCTCGCATTGCAGCTTACCAAACGTCGTATGCTCAAGGCATTAAGTCGTATGTGCAGTCTTTACGCGCTGCCAATAACGACATACTCGATGCTGATGGCAACCCAATACTTGGCAAGGAAAGCGTTTTCTACGACGTTGAAAAGCAAGCAGTGGATTTAGCCAACGATCTTGAGCGTGAGGCGCAAGCACGGTATGGCTCGACGATTGCCGACAACATTGATGCCATGAACTTTGTCAACTATGACGAGATGGCTGGCAACCTCAATAACTTCTTGAATGAGCATACTGATCCTGGGCAATGGGAATCCCGTGAAGAGATGAAGGAAGCCATTGCACGTCTGTCTGTGCATGCTAACGCCTTTGGATTGGAAAAGAAGTACAACATTGACTCATCGGCTGATGCTTATGCCGTTGGTAAGCTTGTGCTCAACTACCTACGTCAGCGGCTTAACCATGCAAACAGCTACAACAATCAGCTGACAAAAACCCAGGCGTTTTTCCAAAATGAACTTTTGGATAAGGATCAACAGGTTGTTCCTACAATGTACAACCTTGAGGACGCCGTAGTGATGGAACGCCTTTTTGGTGTGTCTCGTGACTATAATCCTGACATGGTTTACCGCAAAAACAAAGAGTCTCTCGACAATATCATGAGCAAAACGGGAGCAATTTTCCGCAACGCTTATCAAACCGAAAAGCAAGTACGCAAAGCATTAGGCCAAGAGCATCTTGCCTCAGGCATTGCCGAGAACAATTTTTTGATTGATCTTTCGCAAGACAACGTCATCTACAATGACAATATCCCCGTTCATGGTAGCACAGGGTTGCGTCAAACACTGGCAAATGTTCTTGGTGATCAAGGCAAGGGCCACCTTTCTCCTGAAGAGATTGGAATACCACTGGCACAGCCAATGTCGGTATCTTACTATGCTGATGACAACGATGCCGTCCGTACAATCGTAGGTAATCTGGCTGGTGTTGTACGTGTGCCAGCAACTGTTGAGTATACAAAAACAGCCAAAGAATATATTGATGCACAGGGCAATGTTGGCTTACAAGAAGAACGTTTGCAGCAAACAACAAAGCCAGGACGTGATGATGTGCCATACAAAGACATGGTTGTGCTGTACAATCAAAAGTCCGGTGCATTGAATTACATTGATCTTTCGACGGTTACCAATGCTACATCGGGACGTGTCTTTGGCACACTAGCCAAAGCCGTACAAACCCAGCGGCAAAAGATGATCGCACAAAAGTTTGGTGGTGCAGAGGAGCTCGGTGAGTTTCTTTCATCCTACCGTGGCGTCAAGATCCTCAAGAGTCGCTCAGACAATGGAATAAGAACAACGCAATCAATGGTTGGTGATGTAACGCCAAACGTAGCGTTCTTTGCCAAGATGACCCGAGATGACGTGCCATCAGGCGTTGCCAAAGTATATGATGCAATGGCTTCTGTGCAGAATTTTTCTTC
>JBILUY010000003.1:0-35539 GCA_044370735.1 Crocinitomicaceae bacterium
TAGCTGAATTGGTATCAATATAATTTTGAGAATTAAGAACTAAATATTTACCAATCTTTTTATAATTACCAATAGACACAATATTACTGGGTTGTGTTACATCTATGAAAATGAATTTATTATTTGAGAAAAACTCAAGATAATAATAAGCACATAATGGACATTTTTTGAACTCAAATCTCATAGAATTGTTTTCAAGATTGTCAAACATATCAATATCATCGGATTCTACCGATTTCTTCAAATTTGTGCATTCAGCAAAAATTAAAACAATAAAAAATAATATTAACTTATTAAATGACTTCAACTACTTTGCTATTTTTAAATTTCGCTCCGTTGGATTTATAACTCTGCGATAGATTTCACACTCAAATTTACATTTTTAATTGAAAATCGATAGTATTTGAAACTATATCTTTCTTTTGTCTTGATACAAAAGAAACATCCGCCGCGGCGGACAAAGGCTGGAAAAACTTACTTGCTCTTCGTTTAGTCGTTTTCCCTAGGCCAATTTTAGATATCGCTTCGGTATGGGGATTTTGCAGTTAGGTGTAATTTGTTCTACACTATCATTTTACATCCACCCTATAATTTTGTTTCCTTTGGTTAATGGAAAGTTTGCTTTTATTCTATTTCCAGAGAATAAAAAATAAAAGATTTTGTTATTGTTGAATTTAATAATATTAATACTATCATTAGAATTAATACATTCATAACTTACACCTTTATTTAGCAATGGTTTTATTTCTTTCAAAAAAAGACTATCGTATATTAAGTATTTATCTTCAAATCCCTTTAAGTAATATTTTTCAATTATTTTATTTGAAGAAACATTAGATTTTATATCAAAAAACAAATCAGAACAAACTTCACATCTTGAATTCAGTTTATTACAACTAACTAAAATTAAAGAATATAAAAAAAGTAATACAATAAATTTTTTCATCTAAATTCACTTTTTATTCTCGGCTCTGCTAGTTTTCCAATCTGCAGTAGATTATATTTTCAAATTTACATTTTTAATTGAAAATCAATAGTATTTGAATCTATATCATTCTTTTGTCTTGATATTTCGGAAAGACTAAAACATCAAGATATATTCGATGTGGAGGATTTTCCGCAGGATTACAAATCCAGCGGAGCGGAGTAATTGTAAGAAATTTTATTTTTCGAAAGAAATTCAAAAACCTTTTTAGATTCTTTTTCAGAAATCCAGTATTTAACTTCTATTTCTTTATTTCCATCATTTAGAAATAAATGCTTTCCTTTTGCATCATTTTTTAAATAAAAATATATTCTTTCATCAACTCTAACTTTTTTATTTTTGAACCATAAAATGTAATAAAAATAAATAGTGTCATTTTGAATATAGACAATTTTAAATGAAAAAAATAAAGATATCAACATTACAAAAGATGTCAAAATCAGAGCTATAAAATATTCATAACCAAAAATTAAACATAAAATAATGGTCAAAATAAAAATGGGAAATTGTATTAACAAAAATTGATTATTTATTATTCTCATTTCTTTTTTATTTTAAAAAATATAATATTCTTGGTAGAGTAAAATTTTCCGCAGGATTACAAATCCAGCGGAGCAGCAGAAAAGAAAAAACCTCAACTATCTTGCGATAATTGAGGTTTAAACTTACTTGTAAGTTGGAAGCACTTACTCGTGTACCCAGGGCGGGAATCGAACCCGCACTCCTCGCGGAACTGGATTTTGAATCCAGCGCGTCTACCAATTCCGCCACCTGGGCAAATAGAACACGTTTGTTCTTTCGGATTGGTTTGCAAATGTAATAAAAAATTCGATTAGAACAAGAAGGAATTAAAATCTTTTAAATCATCGAATCTTTCGTTTCCTTTTTCGATTTCAACCAACTAGGTAGTAAAATAGACCCGATAATTAAATAAGGGAAATACGAAATCAATCGCCAAATTATCGCTAGTCCTGTGATTAAAAGCATTGAAGAGCTAAAGGATGACATTAGTTCTCCAAATGCATATTCAGCTACACCGCTACCTCCCGGAGTAGGACTAATATGCATAAACAACCATAACACCAATTGTTTTCCTAAAATGAAAAAGTGATCAAAAACACTTAAAGACAAAAAGGCTGCCATCACACAGTTGATGACTAAATAACGACAAGACCAAGAAAGAAATGTACTCCCAATGCTTTTCAACCAGAAGGAAATTTTCTCCTTTCTGAATTCGTTAGAGGTAGTTCGTATGTCTGAATCTAACTTGGTTATTTTAGGCTGAAAACGTTTTAAAAATGGCAAACGACAAATAAATGAAAGTATTTTTCCTATGAATTGAGGGTAAAAGAAAATTCCAATAAACAAGATGAAACAAATCAATAAAATCAGTGTAAATCCACCCCAAAATACTAGCGAGACTCCTTTGTCTATAGTAGAAGTTGTTGGAAATAAAACTTCAGGAGCTACAAACATAAAAACGATGGGAATCAACAAAAGAAAGAAAAGATTATCCATCAAGGCTGTGATAATTACTATGGCAGTTGAACGACCTAACGCAATTTTTTCTTTGTTCAAAATAAACATCGCAACAGAAACACCTCCAACAACACCAGGAGAAATAGCAGAAGCAAATTCCCAGATTAAAATAACATTGAAGGCTGATTTCCAAGTTAATTCGTTATTTGTCAAGGTTCGAATTCGAAAAATATACGCTAAATCACGCCCAAACATACATACGATTGCCATAAGCATCCAACCGATAGAAGTAAAACTCCAATTGATTTGGGTAAAAATGTCGTTGAATGTTTCTTTGCGATACTTCCCGTTCGCACATTGTCTGAATTCATTTTCATTTGAAAAATCAACTTGATGGTTGTGATTCACATCAACCCAACAATAATTACCCTTGTTTTTAACTTCTATAAAATGAGTTTGTTGCACATTTCTATATACCATCCAAGCAACAATCGATAAGCCGAATAAGATGGCTAGATAAACCTTCCAAGAAGCGAAAGCCTTTTCCATATTATTTCCATTTGGATGGATCCAAAACAATGTCTATTTCCCAATTTTGTCTGGCTTGAAATGGTTCATTGTAGATTTGAATTTTTTCAGGTTGTATCTTTTTTGCTAAATTTCCGGTATCCCATTTTCCATTCTGATTAGCATCAAAATAAGCTTTTAGTACATAAGTACCTTTTTCAACGTCGTCTATTTTCCAAAAAGTATGTTTTGCATCAACTATATGTCGGTGAGTCACTTTATCTCCTGAAAGAAGTTCAAGTATTGTACCTACTGGAAAAGTAGTTGTAGGGATATTAAAAATTCCGAATTGAGTAGAATCAAAAACCGTTATCGTTTGTAAAGCTGAAAACTTTCCATGAAAATTGGTAAATGATACACCGGTTGATTTAATATTTAGTTTATAATTTTTCGCTAAAAATTTAGATGGCTTTAGTATTATTTGATAACCAGAAGCAACAATTTCAAAAGGGATTTGAATGGAGTCATTTGCAAATAACTGAATTGAATCTTTCTTAAAACCAGTTATAAAATCATTCGTTGTTATGACCCAAGACTGATTTTGTCTAACTTGATTAGGAAAATAAAGTCTGGGATTTTTATGATTTTGCTTTGGCTGTACACGACAATAAAAAGTATCTCGGTACTGATCAAGGGATAAAACACCACGAATTGTATCAATCACATTTGTATTTATGAAAAGTGAAATTGAATCTGACCTATGAACTTTCTTCTTTAAAATTGGAGCATTGAACAAACGAATACCTGAAGTGTCCATCGGTACATTTGAAGTGATTATAAACTCTTCATTATTAATGTAATTTATTCTTCTCAACGCTTTTTTAGGTAAAGGAGGAAATAATTCAACTGCAACCGTATCTTTTTCAGAATGTGTTAGCGAAACTTTTCCTGTTTTAAAACCGCTAACTTCGTGTGATTGAGGAATAAAATCACGGTTTTGATCTTGAAAAGCAACAAGATAATAATTACCAGGATGAATGTATTTCAAGGTGAATTCTCCTTGGTCATTCGTAGTAGTAAAATTGGTTGCTTTTTGTAAAAAAGAAGTCACCGTATCCGAATACAAAGCCACATAAGCCCCTTTAAAAGGCAGCCTGTTTCTTACATCAATTACTTTTCCTGAATATTTAATAGAATCGATATAATCTCCTGTTGAAAAAACGTAGGTCAACAGGGTATCGTTTCCTTCGTGAATGTCTTCAATGGTATTATTGAGGTAAATGGCATAGGTTGTATTTGGTTTTGGTTGCCCTTTCAGTCTCAACGTCAAGGTTCTATCTTTAGCTACAGGATCGATTTTAAAGTCATTTGGAACAACAAGAATATTCTCTGAAGCTTTATTTAATTTGATGAATTCCGTAAAAGGTAGCTGAATTTCAGTGGCATTAAAATGAACTGTGCCTAAAGCTGGTTTTACTTTTAAGGTATCAAAAAAGGGAGGTTTTTGGTCGTTTGGTCCTCCGGAAATACTTCCCTGAATTGCACAACTTCCTAGTAGGGAAGTAATTAAAATTAAAAATAGATACTTAACCATTGACAAAGTTCATTTAAATATTTCGCATCTGTTTCAGAAAAATCAGCCAATTCAGTACTATCAACATCTAATACAGCAACTACTTCCCCATTTTTAATAATTGGAACTACAACTTCACTTTTCGAAAGAGAGCTACAAGCGATATGACCTGGAAACTCATCTACATTCGGAACGAGCAATGTTTCTTTTCGTTCCCATGCTGCACCGCAAACTCCTTTTCCGAAAGCGATTTCCATACAAGCTAAAGATCCCTGAAATGGTCCAAGTTTTAAAGAATTAGCTTTTACTATGTAAAAACCTACCCAAAAAAATCCAAAAGCTCCTTTTAATACAGCAGAGGTATTTGCCAAAATAGATACCAAATCCGTTTCGTTTCCAATGAGTGCTTTCAATTGGGGTAAAACAGATATGTATCTTTCATCACGTGAAGTTCCTTCAATAAAAATGGATTCAGCCATAGAACAAAGATATTACAAAAAAGTAAGTTTACTCCCAGATGCTTTCGATGATTGCTAATGTATCTTTCAGATTAAAATCTGGAATATGAAATTTATAAAATTCGATTAAAATCGAGAGGCAGTTTTTACGATACTTTTTAGGGATATCCACTTGTAATAAATCTTCCTTGGATAGTAAAACAAACTCGCTCAATAATTCTACCTCAATTCCATTTTTGTAATTGGTATGCATCGGAGCACTACCTAAAAAAAGTCCATTTTCTAAATCAAAAAAGGGTGTTTTATTAGTCGGTTTCAATGGGAAAAAACCTAGGTATTTTGTTAATTCTAACAACCAAAAAATCGGGTAATTCGTCAATGGAACGTGTCCATCTAACCAACATAATTCTTGCTCAATAAAACGAAACAAATGCTCATCTTTGACACCTTCGTGTAAAATCGATTGTAATACTTCTACTTCAAAAAAAACAATGGTCGATTTGATCGGGTGAAAAGGGACTGATTCAAAAGTATGTAGAAGAGAAGTTTCAGAAATTTTTGCTAATTGAGAATCGTCACGTTGAAAATAAGTAAGTTCGATTGGACTTAACGGAAGTAGTACGTTTCCTTTTTTCTTTTTAGCACCTTGAAAGAGAAAGGATTTTTTACCTTCTGAAAGCGTAAAGACTGAAAGTACCAAACTTGTTTCAGAGTAAGGAATACGTTTTAATAAAATACCTGAATCAATCTTCTTCATTAAAACACAACTACTTTTCCTACTTTTTTTCCTTCAACATTTGCATCATTAGGAGCTGTCCAGAAAAAATATACTCCTGGAGTCACGCGATTTCCTTCCCAATCTAGCGCATTCCAAAAAGCAGTACCACCATTTGAGGTTGTTTTATAAACTACATTTCCCGCCGCATCTGTTACTTTAATGTCTGAATCATATTTTATTCCTTGAATTGTAATCCCTTTTGAATGTTCAGGTTTGTATGGATTAGGAAAAACCAATGTAGTTTCATAATCTTGTTTCCCTTCAGATGCATCTGCTCTATAGGAAACTAATCCCATATCTGTAACGATAAACAATTCCCCTGTTTGATGATTGAATTGAATATCCGAAATATTATTTGAAATCAACGTTCCATTTTCTTTCGTAAAAGATTGTAATAATTGATTACCATCTGCACTCAATAAAAACAAACCTGCATTCGTGGTCGCTATCCATTTTCTATTTCCTCCATCGATTTCAATATCCGAAATAGACGTTTTTCCAAGTAAATATTCTACATTACCTTCATATTGTAATTTAATACGTTGAGACGTGAAGGCATTTCCTTCACCATTTAAAATCGCTGGTGCATTATAAACGATTGCAAAACCTTCGTCGGTTCCAACCCATAAATTATTGTCAAAATCCAACGCTATTGCATTAATGTCTTTGGTTGGTAAGGCTCCTGATGTTTCCCCATCATTTACGATACGAATGACATCATCCGAAATTGTTTCAAGTGTATTATTTGTGTTTATACCAACAACTCCTATACCTGGAAAAATGACCCATTTATTTCCAGCATAATCTAATTTAATTTTACTTGCCCAAGAATTTGAAGTAGCTCCACTCGTGGGAATTTCAGTCCATTTATGTTGCGCAGAATATACCTTTAAAGGATTAGAAGAATAAGGATTTACTACCCATAAATTGCCCTCTTTGTCGTATAAAAGATCTGAAACGAAAGTAAATCCATTTCCTAAAATTGATTTGTCTAAAATTGAATTTGAATCAGTAAAAACAGTGTCAATTTGTTTTCCTGTATTCGAAATTGATAAGGGAACAAATGAGTTTGAACCTACAGCAAATCCCCCTTTTTTCTTAGGATTAAAAGCGATCGAACCGATATCAAACAGGAGTTTATTTTTCCATTTTGTTTGGTTATAACGATCGAAAAGTTTCCACTCCTCTCCTAGATTGATGTAAACACCCTCAGCATTGTATTGGAAACCAACTTTTGAAGTAACACCGCTCGTTACACCAACCTGACCGTCTATGTAACCAATTGAAAAGACACTACTTTTTGGTAAAAAATTTATTTTTAACACCTGATTATTAAAGTTATCTTTCCAAAATACCAATCCACATTCTCTATCTCCAATCCAATAGGTAGCATTTGATTTAATAATCACATTAGGTCGAGGAACATATTTGCCGTCGTATCTGTAAATAATCTCCTTTTCTTCAAAACTTGCATCAAGGAGTTGGATACCATCATACCCTATCACTGCCCATTCGTCAGTAAGTGCAACCAAATTATCGTATGATTGTTTCTCCGAAAAATAGCCTTTTACAATTGTTTTCCATAATGAGCCATCTTGTATTAAAAGATTTTGTGTATTTGATTCTAAAAAAAGCTGATTTTGAAATAGATGAAACTTTTTGTAAGAAAAAGAAGAACCTCTCGTGGTTTTCCAATTTTTTTCATTTGCTAACAAAGGGTTATTCTTATCAGCTGAAAAAATTAGGGTATCTGATAAAGCAAAAATACTATCTCCAAAAAAGATTATATCTTTTATTTTAGCCCCTTTTAGGGGAGGAAAATAGGTGTCTTTCACTTCTTTTTTCTTTGGGTCTAATTTTAAAATTCCAAAAGAACATGCTGCATATATAAATTTGCCATCCTGTTGAAATGCAACAATTGACTTGTCTCCCATTTTATCTGACATTTTCAAATATGGAATATTAGACACTGTTGACCCTGTTATAAAATCGATGTTTCCATTTTTGTAACCTATCCAGCAACTATTTGTGTATTTTTCAGAAAAAACTTTACTTACATAAATATCTGACAAATAATCTGTCACGGTCCAAAGTGTAGACTCATTTTTAGATGCATCATATTGATATACACCATTTTCTAACGCAGCAAAAATTTGATTGTCAAGTATCGCAACATCAGTTACTCTGGAAGAATTGACGTAATATTTCCATTGGTGTATAGCAGATTGAGACCAAGACACACCCGTGATAAAACAAGTAAAAAATAGCAATTGAAAAATGAAAACTACCTTATTTACTCTATACATCATATTCTTCTGTTTGTAGAAAGATAAAGATAGTTTTAGAAAATGAAATATTAAAGAAACTATTACATTTGTGGAAGAAATAGTTTGTTAAAACAACTACTCGGCTCCGTGGCGCAACTGAATAGCGCATCAGATTTCGGCTCTGAGGGTTACAGGTTTGAATCCTGTCGGGGTCACAAAAAAAGCGAAATCATCTTTGATTTCGTTTTTTTTTTGTGCTAATCTTTATATTCTTCTTTAAAAGCGTACCAACCTAATAAAAAGAGTCCACCGACTACAATTGGAGTTAATATGCATACAATGATATATCCAAAAACTAAATCATCCATTCCTTTTGGGTGCATAATTTTTGGTCCACCGAAAATTGCCACAGAGAAATAGCCAATCAACAAAGCGAGTGCTATCCAAAATAAACCGAGGTATTTTTTAATAAACTCATTGGAGACCAATTTTACAGCTGGTTTAAGATAGATTAATCCAATAACGAAACAAATTAACGCTACACCGATCGGATACCATAATCCTTCCAAATAAGGTGTGGAATTTGCATTCAATGAGGGTGAGGAATCTGATGCTTTGTTTGCTAAATAAGTCGATATCGCAGGTAATAATCCACCGAAAATTCCATTTCCAATGTGGTACGGAAAGGACATCGAAGTATAACGAATAGATGTCGGAAATAAATCCACTAAAAAGGCTGCAATAGGCGCATATACCATTGTTACAAACAAAATTTGAATGAATACCAAACTAATAATCCAGAAGTAATTCATCCCTGAAATCTTGATCATTGTTTTTGTTTCAGGTGTTGATTTTGATTTTGAAATCTCTGTTTGATCAACTTTTACTGTCCCATCAGCATAGGTAGAAGTTTTAATTTGTGTGGAATGAGTTCCATTTTTCACCTCTGTTGAAATTTGTGTTGAAACCTCTTTTTTAGTTTTAACATCAATGATTTGATACATTTTGTGGTAAATCGGTCTGTATGATAAAGCAGCGATTAACATTCCAAACAACATGATTTTTTTACGATCAATTCTATCAGATAATTTTCCAAAAATGATAAAAAAGGGTGTTCCTAAAAGTAAGGAGATCACCATAATAGTATCAGACTGAACTTTATCTAACATACATACTTTTTCAAGGAAACTCATTGCATAAAATTGTCCTGTGTACCAAACAACCCCTTGTCCCATAACCACTCCGAAAAGTGCTAACAAAACTAATTTTAGGTTTTTCTTGTTACCAAAACTTTCTTTCAATGGATTTTTAGACAATTTTCCTTCTTCTTTATTTTTTTCAAACAAAGGAGATTCACCCATATTTTTACGAATTATGTAAGAAACAAGTACCATTACAATGGAAAACCAGAACGGTACTCTCCAGCCCCATTCTTCAAAATTTTCTTTTGATACCAACACTCTGGTAATCATAATGACAATTAAGGATAAAAATAAACCTGCACTTGCGGTTGTTTGAATCCAGGAAGTCCAATAACCACGTTGATTTTCTGGTGCGTGTTCTGCTACATAGGTCGCTGCCCCACCGTATTCACCACCTAATGCAAGACCTTGTAATAAACGTAAAAGTAACACCAACAAAGGAGCTAAATATCCAATCGTAGCATAGCTTGGAATACACCCAATTAAAAAAGTAGCTCCCCCCATAATCAAAAGGGTTAACATAAAAGTATATTTTCTACCTACAAGGTCACCTAGGCGACCAAAAACTAAAGCACCAAAAGG
Organism: Crocinitomicaceae bacterium; assembly: GCA_044370735.1. GTDB lineage: Bacteria > Bacteroidota > Bacteroidia > Flavobacteriales_D > Crocinitomicaceae > CANHVK01. Next base: position 9,832 of record JBILUY010000003.1, read on the forward strand.
TCGAACTACAAAACCAGCGGCGAAGGTTGCTAACGTAGCCATAAAAGATGCTATGGGTTGATCAGCAGGGAAAAATTTAGATGAGATGATTGTCGCTAAACTACCAAAAATATAGAAGTCGTACCATTCGATTAAGGTTCCCACAGAAGATGCACCAATGATTTTCCAAAGGGAGGAAGTTTGTGATTTCATAGTAAAAAGGTTTAAGTGGTAGTGATTTATAAATCAATCTAATATAACAAATTTTTTTATAAAAATTAGATATAATTTTATGTAGTAATTACCTTTCTTTTGTCTTGATACAAAAGAAACAAAAAATCAAGGCTGGAAAAACTTACTTGCCCTGCGTTTTCAACTATTGACAATGTCGGTGATTTACTCCACTGACGTTACGTAACTTCCTCCATTGTTACCAATAGCCGATGCACTTCGTTTAGTCGTTTTTCCTAGGCCGTTTAAATTACGCTTCGGAAATTATTTTGAGTATACAATTTAAAAAGGGTGTCTCGAAAATTTCGGACACCCTTAGTTTCAAATTTGAAAAGTATTAGTTAATTACAATTTGTTTTCTTTCTACTCGGTTATCTTCTAAATGAACCTCTAGAATGTAAACTCCGGCTCTTAAGTTCTCAACATTGATTGTTGAGGAATTTTCAGAACCTGTAAAGCTTTCTGAATGTACAAGAACTCCATTTGAAGAAATCAATTTGATATCTTTTTGAACTGTTGGATTCGCACCAATAATATCGATATTAATTATGTTATCAACCGGATTTGGATATACATTTAAGTATATTTCTTCTTTAACTTCTTGTGCGTTTTCAGTTGAGATATCGATTGTCTCTGTTGGTGTTATTTTTCTATAAATAGAAGCATTACCATTATTATCAACAATAAACTCATATCCTTGGTATTTTTTACTATCACTACCACAATATGCATAAATATCGTAAATACCAGGAGAAAGACTAGTTAAGCTAATTGATTTACTTTCTCCTAATTTATTATAAAGCGAAATGAATGCTTGTTTACTGATAGTAACAAAATTTCCTTTGGAATCTTTTTTACGAATACGGTATTTGTTATTCGTTGAACCATTCGATACAACAAATTTTATAGTAGAACCAAGCACTTCGATATTTAGACGAATTCCCGTACAATTCTCTCTCACATCAGCGTAGAAATTATCTTTTACATCTTGATATGAAATAGTTTTAGCTGATAATTTTAATTCATCAAATAGGAAACGTAAAGTTTTATTGCGTCCATCAAAACCAACGATTAAATCCGAACCGTTATTTGAAAGAATATTCGAAGCATAAGTAGCAATCAGTTCATCATTTATATAAACACGGTCGCTATCTTGAGCATGTGTCAATACCATTTGATTCCACGTTCCTGGTTCAACTTTAAAGCTTGTATTATTTAATATCGAATTATCAGCAGCACCGAATTGAACTTTTAAATTTCCATTCTTATCTGCAAGAACTTCAAATCTTTTGCTAGAGCTTCCATTTGGAATAGAAATCAATGTTGAATTATTGTATCGAGGTAATTCAAGGAGTTTATACCAAAAAGAAACAGTATAATTAGTTAAAGTATCTATATCAACAAAATTTGTAAATGTTAGTTTATCTGTTGCGTTGTAGATTCTATATGCTCCAGTCAGATTTCCATAATTATCATTTGTTTTTACAGCTCCAACAACTTCCGGAGCTAAAGCTCTTTTCAAAGAGTCACTGTTGTTTTTATCAAATGAATAATACGAAATCACATCTTTTAACACAGATTTACAATTTTCTTTGTAAATACTAAAAGATAGACTTTTAAAATAAGTTACATCTTGCGAACAATATACATATAATTCATATTCTCCTTCAGGTAATTCATCGATAGTTACTCGTTTTGTTTCTAAAGCTAAATTTCCAATAGATACAAAAACTGGATTAGAAACTATTGTAAAAGTGTTATCCGGATTGTGTTTTCTTAAACGATAAGTAAAATTCGGAGCTCCACCTGAAACAGTAAAAGTTACACTACCATATACATTATCACAAGTAATAGGATTGATGTCCGTGTTTTCGATGGTTAAAGACATATCCTTACATGTATAGTTTTGATTTGATGAATTTCCTCCTCCATTATTAGTAGTTGTATCACACAATGAAGAAATAGAAAAGTTATATACCTTCGTCACTTTAGCATCTTGACCACAAAATGCAAATAAATCATAATTACCTTTTGTTAGATTTGATACTGTAATTGTTTTCGCCTCTCCTTCAGTATTATTCAAAGGTGCGAAAGCAGGTGTTGTTAATACGGTAAAAGTCCCATCTTCATTTTTCTTTCTAAGTCGGTATTTATTATTAGACGAACCGTTAGCAATCGTAAATGTAATCTGACCGTCCGCAGTTGAGGTACAAGTTGCTTTTCTTATATCTTCAGGTAAAACTGTAACAGTAATTGGCGAACATAAGCTTGAACTAGGTAAAGTATTTACATTAATTTTAACAGTATCCTTTCCATAACATCCATTTTTAAAACCAGACATTGTATAAGTGGTTGTTTTTGAAGGAGTAGCATTCACTGTAGCTCCAACCGAATCAGATAAAGTATATTTTGGCGTCCAAATATAACTGTCTCCTCCTGAACCCGTTAATGAAATTGTTTCTCCTTGATTGATTGTATATTTTGAAGCAGAAGCCACAACAATTGGCAATTCTTTAATTGTTAGGTTTACTTTCACATCATCTGAAGAACAATTTCCATCATTACCAGAAACGATAAACCCATACGAACCTATTGCAACATTTCTTGGCAAAGTAAATTTACCAATACTTGAATAGACTTTATTTTGGATCGTTGCAAAACCTAAAATTGGATTATCCCCAGTTGTCAAATTAAAAAACTTCGCAGGAGTTTTGCCTGTTAAGGTTAGTTCAGCAGATGTATCGTTTAAACAAGCAGCTTTTAATGAAGTTGTGTATGATGGTTTGTTGTAAAAAGCAATTGTATTACTTGAATCCAAAGGTACATTTGCAAATCGAGCATCAGAAACATTGATTAGTTTCATCGTTGTAATCGTTGAATCTACCGTAATTGTATATACTTCTTTCGTAATGTTTGTAATCGTAATAGGTGCTCCATTATTTACTGTATAAGTGATTTTAAATGGCGCGATTCCTTTCATATATACGATAGCATTTTTCGTTTTCGGAGTCACACATTTTTTCGTTCCTTCGAAAAACGCCAACGGTTTTCTATCAACAGTTAACAAAACTGAAGCAGAAGTTACGTTTTCATATTTTCCATAGAACACAACTCTAAAACGGTTCTTTTTGTAATACAATCGGTTTGCAATTTCAAGCGTGTCTTTCGTCACTTTTGTAAAATTCCCCCCTTTTTTGATATCATTCCAAGTCAATCCATCATTGAATGAGTATTGCCATAAAAATGAAGTTGCATAAACAGATGAAACGGTAAAAGTAGCCGTTCCGTTTTCTAAATACGTTTGAGATACAGGTTGTTTGGTGATTTGTAATTTATTTTGTTTTGTGACAACATATGAAGAAAGCTTATTGATACATGTTCCGTTGTCATTAGCAAGTGTTAAAATGAAATCGTATGTACCCGGAGTTGTACCATCATTATTTAGCGCGAAGCTTACTTGATTGTTGGTAACAGATTGATTAGATAAAGGCGCAAAATTTGGGAAAACTCTCGTGCCAGATTGAATATTTACTGTTTTGTAAGTAGAACCAGACAAATTAAACACCACATTTTTGTCTTCGTCCGTTAATGTTACTGTATTAGCAACCAATCCATCTTTTTTATACGCTGAAAAAGTAGTCTGACCACTTAATTGTGTATTCGTATATTTCGCATCTGAAACCTCGACAAGATTGATTGTGGTTTTCACCCCTAAATTTGAAACCGGCAAAGAATAAGAAGTAGAAGTAATGTTATTAACTACAACATTAGCCCCATTGTTAATGTTATAGGTTAATTTAAACGGCGTTTTACCAGTTAATTTTATTGATACTGTTTTCAAATTGACATTGTCACAATTCACAGCAGAAGTAAATACAGCAGTTGGTAATTGTTCGATCGTCAATTTTGCTGCATTTGAAGTAACTGATCCATATAAGTTTGTAACAATCGCTCTGAAAAAATAATTATTATAATTTGCTCTATTTAAAACAGTCAACTGATTAGCAGATGCGGAAAAATCGGCACCATCTACGTCTGACCAAGTAGTACCATTAGAAGAAAATTGCCATTTGTACGAGACAGCACTGGTAGCAACTACTGAAAAAGTCACAGCCCCATTTGCTAGTACAGCTATTGACGCAGGATGTGTAGTAATTTTCGGATATGCAGCTGTGATGTTGGGTGTTGCTACTGATTGATTGTTTGCTAAATTAAAGGCACAAATGTAAATCGGTAATTGAGTTTGAGGATCGGAGTATTCCAAAGTTAAAGTACCAGTTGTAGGTAAATTAGCCCCATAATAACAATAGGTTGCTTTTGTTTCCCCTGGAATTGCAACAGAGGGAGGACCAAACACCGTACTCAATGCAGAAGTGCTATTAGAAGTATTTGTGTACCAAGCCTTCGTGATTACTGGCAGGTTATTAACATCTAAATTAGCCCAATTCAACACCAATTCACCTGCTTTAGAAGAAGGATTTACGGTTAATTTTTGATACTTTGTACCGTTAATGTTGGTTGGAACTGGATTGTTTTGAGTGTAACTTGGACGAAAATCACCCGGAGCAGAACTCCATTGTCCATTTCCATTATTTCTTTTATCAATAGATGGACAAGAATTTTGTGCAAAAGACACAAAACTTAACACAAAAAAAGATACTAATAAAAACGTAGTTTTTACTATCATAGATTGCTATTTAACTATAAAATTTTGTTCACTAACACTTAATAAAATTAAGATAAGTATCTAAAAATAATAAAATTAAATTAATATCAAACTTTTTTTAACAAAAAAGGCTCTCAAAATTGAGAGCCTTTTTATTATTCTTCGTCTTCTTCTTCCTCTGGTTCTTCATCAGCAACGTCGTAATCCTCATCCTCATCGTCATCTGCCACATCTTCATCGTCACCTTTAACGTCATCTTCTGGGATGTCATCAAAGTCATCTTCCTCTTCGTCTTCGTCTGGAATAGCAACAGTTTTTTGCTTCACTTTATTTAGTTTCACCAAATAAATCATTTCATCTGTTTCCCAAATTACAGCATCCATTAATTCACCTGTTGGAGTTGTGATTTGTGTCATAGCACCACCAAAACCTTCTGGGAAGGCTTCTTCCAAACGGTCTCTCATTTCCTCAGAGAGTTTCTCGTATGTTACAATAGCTCTTTTCTTAGACATAATGTACTAAATTTCTAATTTATGAATTCGGTGTTTAGGAATAACTACTCCTTGTTTAAGCACCACATATTTCTCAGTTACAGCCCAAATAGTCGTATCTACCACTTTATATCCATTGTCATCCGAAAAGAAAATCTTCACTTTATGATGTTCTAAATTACCTAAAGTAATTGCTCTATCAAACGCTAATTGTCTCATTGATAACTCATCATCAGACAATATGATTTCCTCTGCAGGGAACGTAAAGTTCGCTACCTCCTCTTTTTGTACTAATTGTGCTTCTTGATTACTCATTGATTGAAAACTTTCGGCAAAAATATATTAATTGATGAATTTACAAGGCAAAAAATCAAATATTTTCAAAAAAAATAAACGAATTTCTACTTATTTAAACTCACTTTACAAAATTCAATGCTAACTGGCGGGCAAGTGTATCAACAGAAACAAAATCTTCGTACGCAGGTTGCTTTACAAAGGTAGTTTGTTCCATTACTTGTTCATTAATATGAGCAATATCTAAAAATCCGATTTTGTCCTCTAAAAACAATTGAACCGACACTTCATTCGCAGCATTTAGTGCACACGCAGCAGTACCTTCAAGTTCCATTGCTTTGTAGGCCAAATCTAAATTTTTAAACGTTTTACGATCAGGTGCTTCAAAGGTTAATTGAGGATAATCCATAAAATTAAAACGAGGAAAATCCGTTTTAAATCGTTCTGGATAGGTAAATGCATATTGAATAGGCAATTTCATATCAGGCAAGCCCATTTGTGCCTTCATGCTTCCATCTTCAAATTGAACCAACGAGTGAATGATTGACTGTGGATGCACAATTACATCTATTTGCTCTGGTTTTAAATCAAACAACCATTTTGCTTCAATCACTTCCAAGCCTTTGTTCATCAACGAAGCTGAATCAATTGTAATTTTCGCTCCCATGGTCCAATTGGGATGTTTCAAAGCTTGTGCTTTTGTTACATTTTGTAATTGTTCTTCTTTCCACCCTCTGAAAGGCCCTCCAGAAGCAGTCAAATATATTTTTTCGATTGGATTTTGGTATTCACCTGTCAAACATTGAAATATAGCGGAATGCTCTGAATCAACAGGATAAATAGTTACTCCGTGCTCTTCCACTAATTTATTAATCAAAGCTCCTGCAACGACCAATGTTTCTTTGTTAGCTAAAGCGATGACTTTTTTCGCTTTTATGGCTTCGATGGTCGGTTTTAATCCTGCATATCCTACTAATGCAGTCAACACCACATCAATTTCACTACCGGTGACAACCTGACTTAACGCTTCATTTCCGGCATAGACTTTAATATCGTCATTCCAAAGCGCATCTTTCACATATTGATATTTGGATTCATCCGCAATAACCACCTCGTTAGGTTGAAATTTCTTTGCTTGTTGGATTAATAAATCTGCATTTCCATTCGCAGTAATCACTTGTAAATCAAAAAAATCTGGATATGCTTCGATTACTTCCAAAGCTTGGGTTCCGATAGAACCTGTCGAACCTAATATTGCGATGCCTTTTTTCTTCGTCATAGGACAAAAGTAGTGAGATTAGAGTGGAAAGTGAAAAGTGGAAAGTGAAAAGTGGAAAGTGGAAAGTGGAAAGTTGTAGTTAAAAACTTAAAATTTAGATATTTAAAGATTTTATTAACCCTGATAAAATTTTAGATATTTCTTCCGATTGTGTTTTCAATAACTCACAATTTTCTTTTTCAATCTTTTCTAAATCACCTGCTAGATGAAGCATGGAACGTACTTCGCCACATGAACCTTTTGCAATGTATAAAAATTGTCTAAACTCCTTATTACTTTTTCTTTCAAAACCTTCTGCGATATTATTCATTATTGAAACAGAAGCTCTTTGAATTTGATTGTTAAATCCAAAATCATTTGATAATGAAAATGATTTGTAAATTGATTTACACAATACCCTCGACTTCTGCCAAACGATTAAATTCTCAAATTTTTCGATATTCATATCACATATTTTACTTTTAATTTAAGAAAAAACATGATTTAAAAAATAATCAGCGAACTAAGGACTTTTCACTTTCTACTTTAAACTTTCTTCTACTTCGCTTTTAATGCAAATTTATATTGTAATGTGAAATAAGCAGTGATGCCATCGGAAGGAAGGATACCAGGACCTGGGTAGGCGGTAGCACGACGGGTGTAGTAGGATTGATTAGTTAGGTTATTGACACCGAGTTCGACCTGGAATTGTTTGTTGAATTGGTATTTGGATGATAAATCGACTACGGTATAAGCTGGAACTTGTCCGATAACGGCATCACCGGATGGTTCGATGGCATTGGTTGCATCGGAAAATTGAGGGGAATTGTAGGAAATTTGAATTTGGGTAGTCATTTTAGACCATTTCCATTTTAATCCTGATTTGATGACAACTGGGCTGACGTATTCTACATTTTTACCAACGAAATTAGGTTCTTTGGAACGGATGTATCGAGCGTCAATGTAGGCAGCATTTAGGAAAATATTCAAATTGTGTTTTGCACTGTCTTTGATTAATCCGATGATATCTAACTCTCCAAAGGCTTCAATTCCCAAGTTCATCGCATCACCAATGTTGGTGCGTTCCTTGTAAATGGAATTTGCTTTCGGTGCTAAACCAATTTTGTTTCCATAAAACACATTGAAAATCGCGACGTCAAAGGTTAAATAATCTTTTACTAATCCACGGAAACCTAATTCCAAGGTATAGCCTTTTTCGTCTTTCATTAAGGTGTCCACCAAAATGTTCGGATTCGCTACACGTATGTCTGTAAAGTTTATGGCACGGTAATTTTGGGTGTAATTTGCATACATATTGCGCATTCCTTTCAATTTGTAATTCAACCCAAAACCAAAAAGTGGCACATTGCGAACTACTCGGTTAGAATCGTACAATTTGTATAAGGCAATAGTGTCTTTCGTATACGGGTGAATATTGTAACGTTTGTAAAATCCATTAGCTTCACTGGTAATATATTCGTAACGTACTCCGCAGTTCATCGTTAATTTATTAGAAAGAAACAAAATGTTTTCAGCAAATAACGTAGCGTTTTCGGAAGGGAAATCATACGAAGAATTATCTAGATCGTTCGGATGTAAATAAGTGAAATCAGCTTCTGAACCAGCGGAAACTAATCCTTGATTGTTGGTTGTATGTCCACGGTAATAACGAGCACCCACTAAAAACGCACCACTCATTGCTTTTACCGTATCGCCTTTTTTAAGGTCGTAACGTTGTAAATACCTTGCTTCTACTCCACCGTTTTTAAATAATCCTTGAATCATATCTCGATTTCCCATTGGGTCAGCCTGATTGATTTTCCCTAAAAATCCTACTGCTTCTCGGGTAGATTGCATCCCAAAAGCACGCACATTGAAACTTGCTTTGGACGAAATCTCATAGTCAGAATGAAAGGCTAACATATTCCATCCTACTTTGAACCAATTGCGATTGCGGTAACTCTTGCGTGGGTCGGATAAAAATTGAGCATCAGTCAATCCGCCTGGTTGCTGCGCTAAATAATTCATTTGGGTATATTCAACACGTACTTTCCAATTCTCTAACAGATAATAACCTGCTTGCGCGAAAAATTGGTGTTGGTTGAAATCTGAATTTGCTCTATACCCTGTTCCTTCTTTGTATTGGTGATATACCTGGTAAAAAAACTTGTTTGTCGTACCCGCTACGCGATTGAAAATACCTTTGTACCCATAATTCCCCAAAGTTCCACGTGAAGTAATTTCTAAAGGTGTATTCGAAGGCGCATCTTTGATATTAAAATTCAACAAACCACCGAATTGCGAACCAAATTGCAGAGCAGCTGAACCACGAATGATTTCGATAGATTTCAAGGCTTCAAATGGAGGTGTGTAGTAACTTTCAGGATATCCCAAGGCATCCGCACTAATATCATAGCCATTTTGACGGGTATTGAAATTGGCAGCACGGTTAGGACTTAATCCTCTTCCTCCGATACCAATCTGAATACCAGCGCCGTCGCTTTCCCAGATATTTAATCCCGGAATTTTGGCAAACATTTCACGCGGATTAGCAGTAGATTTTGCACCACTTAAATTTTCTAATTCGATGACAGCATTCGTTCCAGTAGTGATTTGAGTACCTTTAATCATTGGCATAAAACCGACATCAAAATGTTCTAATTTTTTGCGGTAAATGTTGACCGTTTTTAAATCTTTCGAAAAAACAGAAAGGGTAATAACAACGGTAGTATCTAACTGATTTTCCTTTAATTTAAATCGAATATCCTTATAACCAGAAAAACGAAAATGCACTGAATCTCCAATGTGAGCAGGAATGGTAAATAGTCCGTTAGCATCCGCTACAACGATATGTTTGGTATTATAATTTTTCAATAACACACCCGGAATACTCCCCCCAAGTTCATCTTTTACAACACCTCGAAAATGTTGTGCTTGCAGTTTGAATGACAAGCAACACATAATCAATGATATGAATAAAATAAATCTCAAGGTTTAAATGGTTCTAACCAATTACGGTGCGCTAAATTATAAGAAAAACGGGTTAAATCGTGTTTTTTAGACACAAAGAGTTGTGAAGGGCGGCCATTCAGACTGACATATATTTCAGCGTGAACTGATGGATTAGTCATTTGATATGATTTGCCATTAATGATTAAGGTAGTATCTTGATATTTAGTTTTCAGATATTGAGCATATTGTAAAATCATATCGGGTTGTGTAGCCATTTGATCGTTTTGCGTAGCGCACAAGTTATCGCAATTTCGAATTTCTAATTCTTTCCCTGATTTTCTATCTTTTACATAAAATGTTGCCATTCCTTCTTTGTGCATCAACATTACCCTCCAGGAAAATCGAAATCCTTCTTCGTTCCAGTATAAATTTCCGGGATATAAAACGTATCTAAAAGGTGTTAACACTTGAAACAATACAAATGCAACAATTCCGAAGGTTAACATTGATTTCTGTTTTGGTAAAAATGTAATACTTGTTTCTGTATAACGAAAAAGAGATTTTAATTTATCCAATGCATTTTGATGGAATTTTTCGGAAAAGAAAATGGTTGTGGAACAAATCATTACCCACGGGAAAATGCCGATAGGAAGTAAATACCACGTTACAAAATGAAAGACAACTACGAAAAAATAGGCAACACCTCTTGTTCTCGCATTTAATAAAAACACAACAATAAATAAATCATATACGCATCCAAACCAACTAAAAAAATAGGCTATCCAATCTTTTGTGAATAAGTTTCCTACAATCGGCATATCACGGTGCGCTTGAAGCCAAATTTTCAACGGTTGCGCTTGTAACAACCAATCTGGTTCTAATTTGGCAATTCCCGCAAAGACATAAACGATGGCTAATTGAAATTTAAACGCTCCAATGGTCCATTGATGCACGAGTTCGGTGGCTTTCACTCTTCCCCATTTCACATCCAAGGAAAAGGATTTATTTGCAGGAACAAACAAGAATAGAAAAGTCATCAAACTAATAAAGTAGTAATGATTTAAATAGTTTGATTTATCCAATAATTCAATATAGGTAAACGAAAGAAATAATAGAACGGTCGAAAAGCGATAAAAAGCCCCTAATAACAAACCGATTGCCCCTAATAAAAAACAAATAAAAGGCAGGTACATCCAGTTTCCTGATAAGGGTTTTACCCATTCAAATCCCAGATAGCCAAAGTACATTTTCGGTTGAATATACATATCATACACCCACCCTTTAGCCATAAAACGAATTGCTCCAAATACAAGTAATGCTCCAAAAATAATTCGGAACATTACCAACGGTTGAATAGAAACCGGTTTGAATAAGATTTGGTTAATTTGTTTCATTGTTTAAAATCTTTCTATTCGTCACATTGAGATAGTCGAAATGAAAAGGGGAAAATCCCCCCCCTTAATCCCCCTCCACTTCGACACACTTCGACAAGCTCAGTGTGGCATTCAGTGTGACTAGGGGAAGTTTAGTCGCCGTCGTTGTCTTGGTAAGTAATCATTACACCGAAAGCGGCAGTCATATCTGTTTTAAGATGAATTGTCAGGTTATGAATTTTAGTATATAAGTCATCAACTTGTTTCTTTTTAGCAGGATCATTTAACATTGCGCCTAAATCTTCGTTGAAACCTTGAACTGTTGTGATGATTGAATCAAATTCAGTATTGATTTTTGACACTAACTCTGTTTTATTTACTGCTTTCAAATAATCATCAAATCCTATTCCTTGTTTTCCAGATTGAAAATCTCCGTTAAATTGGCGTTTTACAGCCTTGATGTTAGCAATCAGAAGTTTCCAAGTAAATTTTGCTTTTGGTGTTTCAATATAATTTGGCTGAATCACATCTAAACTTTGTTTTCCTAAAGGAATACCAACTTTTGTCCATTTACATTCTTCATAGGCTTTTACATATTCATTCACTAACACTGAAAATGAACTCGTTGATTCTGTTCCTGTTGATGCAACAAATGTTGTTTGATAGGTTTTCCAACTTGATACGGTATTTTGTAATAACGTTTTCATTTGAGTTATTACAGCTGAACCATAATCAGAATATTTTTTTTCATTAAAGTATGAGAATGCATTTTCTCTAAACAAAAGAAAATCAAACACATGAAATCCTTTAGCAACATTAGAAGAAAGGGAAGTTAAATCATAATTATTGTCTTTGATATAATTCGTTACTTTCACAGTATCGGTTGGAAACGTTCCCAAGTTTGTTTTCAAATTGTTGTCCATTCCGGGACCGAAATCATACGCTAATACATTTTGCCATAAAAGATATGTTGCTTCCCATTTTGATTTAAGTGAATCAAAATCTTGTTGACTTTTAGAAATTACAAACTGATTGTAACTAGTTTCTAAAGAATTAACTCCATCTAAAACAAGTTGATAATCATTTTGAATAATCGAAGACATATTTGATAATAAGTCTCCCTTTTTGAATTCATCCGATTGTTCCACTTTTTTAGGATTACAAGAAAATGTTACCGAGATAAGTATTACTAAACCAAGTATTTTCGTTGTAAAATTCATAGAATAAGTATTAAATGGGTTGCAAATGTAAAGAAAGAGTCCTCTAAAAAAGAGGACTTAAATCAGTTTTTATTTTGTAGCGTCTATTGCTTGTGCAACCGTAAATCCAAAACGAGTTGCAATGTCTTGCGCAATTTTATCTAATTCTGTATTCAAATAATCTACATCATATAGACCATTTGTACCTTTCATTAAACGATCTAACAAAGCTTGCACTTCTTCTTTCGAAAAATACGGAAGTTTTGTTTCTGGATTTTGTGTAAAGCGAAGCGCCCAAATAAATCCATAACCTTCAGAAAGAGCGTGAAATGCAGCTTTACCATTGTTTGTTGCTAATTTTGTTTTTCCTTCATTCATATAGTATACCGCTCTCACAGCAACTACTTTTGACAATTCTTTTTTAATGATAGCGATTTGAGCATCACGGGTAGTGTAATCTTTGTTTGTAATCGCCGCTCTTCCTTTAATAAATGCATTCACAATATTTTCTTTCACAGCACTAAAATCAGGATCAACATCTACTTGATTAATGTAGGAAGACCAATATTTGTATACTGCGGGAGTTACTGTTACATTATCATTTCCGAAAATATATCCATAAGCTTCATCCCAATAGTGCTCCATTTCTGTATAGTTTTTTCCAGATGTAAGAATTCTATTAGTATTGTCTGTTTTTGTAGTTCCACCATCTAATTTAGAGATACTTAAATAAGAATTTAATGTTTGATCTAACAAACAAGCTCCCATCATTCCTTTTAAGAAAACTTGTTGTGGCTCTAAACCATTCGCGCTAAAATAACGTTTTTTAGTTCCATCCATATAATATCCTGCAACACCTGCACTTGCTTCAACGTTAGCGTTAGTGGTAATTTCTGCTTCTTTCAATTGTTTTTTAAAAGCTTCGATAATCGCATTTTTTTCATTTAAATTTGCAGTAAAATAATCAATAGAAGCTGCAGTTTTATCAGATAATCTTTTTCCTGAAGTGTTTAAACTATCAGCAGTAAAACCAGTACCATCAAACATATTTAACAAAGTGCTTTCAGTCACAGGATTTGCTCCTCCCATTAATGAACCTATTTGCTCCAACATAACTAAACGAGTTTTTTGTCCACTATAATCAGTAGTAGATTTATTCGAAGCATCAACAAAAGAATAAGTTGTTGGAACCGTATAGGTTGTTGGTGTTGTATTCGTTGGTGTTGTGTCATCTTTTTTACAAGAAACAACTATTGAACTAATTACAAGTCCAAATGCTAATTTTTTAATTGAATTTATTTTCATGGTTATTTAGAATTAGTTTAAATTATGAGGCAAATGTATGGGTTCAATTTTACCTCATCAATACCACAAAAAAGGTATTTTAATTAAAATGATTCTAAATAACTAAAAATATATTGCTACTCTCTTATTGAAAAATACTTTTTCCTAAACCAAAACGCCAACTTGACCAAAGCAATTAATGCAGGAACTTCTACTAAAGGTCCTACGACACCTGCGAATGCTTGTCCACTATTAATTCCAAAAACACCAATAGCTACTGCAATAGCTAATTCGAAATTATTTCCAGTAGCAGTAAATGCTAAAGCGGTCGTTGTTGAATAATCAGCACCTAAACGCTTTGCAAATAAAAATGTAACTACAAACATTACTGCAAAATAAATTACCAATGGTATCGCTATTTTCACTACATCAAAAGGTATTTTAACAATCATTTCTCCTTTTAAACTAAACATGATAATTATTGTAAACAATAAAGCAATCAGTGTTATCGGAGAGATTTTAGGCAAATATTTTGTTGTAAACCATTCTTCGCCTTTTAGCTTGATTAATGAATAACGACTAAAAATCCCTAATAAAAATGGGATACCCAAATAAATGAACACACTTTCTGCTATTTGACCGATAGTAATATTAATTCCTAACCCCTTCATTCCAAACACCACGGGCATTTTGGTTAAATAGAAATAAGCCATACTTGAATAAAACAACACCTGTAAAATACTATTTATACCCACTAAACCAGCAATGTATTCTCGGTTTCCTTCAGCTAATTCATTCCACACAATCACCATTGCAATACATGGAGCTATCCCGATAAGTATCAACCCTGTGAAATATTCGGGAGAATCTTTCATAAAAATATATGCCAATAGGAACATAAACATAGGAGCAATGATCCAAGTAATAAACAATGACATTCCTATTAATTTCAAATTTTTGAAAGTGCGTGGAATTTCCTCGTATTTCACTTTCGCTAATGGAGGATACATCATCAAGATCAATCCAATAGCAAGTGGAATATTCGTTGTTCCGTTTGACAAACTATCTAATGAGCTTGAAATGTTGGTAAAATAACCTAAACTTACACCGATTAACATCGCAACAAAAATCCAAACCGTCAAATAGCGATCTAAAAATCCCAAACGTTTTCTTTCGTGTGCAGGTGTGCAATTATTTCTTGACATACTATTAAAATTATTTATCTACCTATTAACTAACTTTAGAAAAAACATACAATGTTTCAAGTGCAATTTGTAATGCTCTTTCCTTGTATTTATCTGCTTGTTGTGATGTTCCATCAAAGGCTTTTGGATCATCGTAAGTTGTTCCTATTCTCAATTCAACACCGGGTATGAATGGACAATTTTCTTCAGCATCTCCACAGGTCATAATTGCCGCAAAATTCGAAGTTGGATTCCATGTATCATTGTAGATTTTAGAAAAACAGATACTCGGGTTTGAATTCGTACTAAAAATCACTTCATATTTTGGGTTCGAAGTATCATCTTTTGCATTCACATAAAAACCGATTTCTTTCAATGCTTGAATAGCATTTGGATTGAATGCTGTAGCTTCCGTTCCTCCTGAATAGGTTGTTACATCCTTCACATTAAAATATTCTGCTGCAACAGCTGCCCATATTTGTCCAAAATGACTTCTTCGTGAATTGTGTGTACACACATACATCAACTGTATGGGTAATTTATTCGCTTTTTTCTCTTGTATATAGCTTGCAATCTTTTCTAATAATTGTTTACGTTCAGGAGAAATCGAATGAAATTCTTGAACTAATTGATCGCAAGTTGATTTGATGTTTGTGAACATAGTGCTTGTTTTGAAATACTTCCTCTCCCTTCGAGAGCCTCAGAGTTCGGGTTTAACAACAACCTCCGCCTGGGGTGCAAGTATTTGGTTTTTTATTAATATCAGATAAATTCACTTTTAATTTCTCTGCTGGTATCCCACATTTATCTTGTGCCAAACAATTTGTTTGTGTTGAGACAAGTAAAAAATGAGTTCCATCAAAGTCAAGGTTGTATTTCCCAATTGTATCTTGTTGATATTCTACTTCAATTTCAGCATCTTCCAAGTGTAATACTTTTTCAGACAACTCAATAATATTTTTCAATTTTTGTGGAGCCAAACGATGATCAAAATCATTTGCTTCCCATAATTGAAAGTTTACCACTTTTTCTTCACGAACAGTTCCACCACAATCGATGAAATTTTTCGTAATCATTCCCACTTCAGTAACGTGAAAATGAGTTGGTACAAATTGTCCGTTAGGTAAAATAAAACTTACTGCTTGTAAGTCGTTTAAAATTGTTTTGATTTGAGATAGTTTCATAACTTTTTATTTTTGTCCTCCCCCTTCAAGAGCCTCAGGGTTCGGGGTTAACAACAGGATTTATTTAGGTTTTGAGTATTAATTATCAATTGTATATATTTTTCAATTTTTTGAAAGGTTTCTACGTTCAGACAATAGCAAATTGAATTTCCTTCGATGGAACCTTGAATAATATTTACGTTTTTTAGTTCTTTTAAATGTTGTGAAATGGTGGGCTGTGAAAGTGGTAATTCACTCACGATATCACCACAAATACACGATTTTTTCTCCAGCAAAAATTCAATGATGGCAATTCTAGCTGGGTGCCCCAATGCTTTTAAGGTATTCGCTAACTGATTTTGTTCTTCAGTGAAATGTTCTGATTTTGTAATTCCCATATTGTTTTAAATCTATATTGCAATATTACGATAAATATTTAGTTAAAAGTATAAAGTGGAAAGAAAAAAGTATTCTCACCCTTCGAGAACCTCAGGGTTCGGGTTAACAACGAGTATATCTTCGTTTAAAAGAAACGAAAATAAAATTCTGTATGGTATCGAAGGGTGTTTTATGGTCTTCAGTGAAACAACTGGTTAGCTCGAACGAATGTCCGAATAAATGATTTAACTTTTCTTGATTGTATTGTTTGATTTCTAAACCACTGCATTTAAGAGGGCCGTTTTCAGAAAAGGTTCCAAGAATAAATTGCTCAGAAGTAAATTTCGAAACCATATCCACATAGCGTTTGATGTTATCTTCATCAGTGACAAAATGAAATACCGCACGATCGTGCCAAATAGCATATTGTTTAGTTGGATTGAATTCGTTGATATCTGAAACAATCCATTGTACGAAAGATGCTTTCTCTCCCAAACGATTCTTAGCACGTTCTAATGCATTCGCAGAAATATCAAGGACAGTAAGATTGGTGAATCCTTCCTCTAAAAGAAAATCCACCAATTTACTATCGCCACCACCGATATCTATAATTGCAGCATCTTTTGCAATGTTCGTTTCTTTAATTAAACGCAAAGAAGTTTCTGGAATTTCTTGTGTCCAACTTACCTCTTGCGGAGACTTAGTCTCATATACTTTTTCCCAATGTTCTTTGTAACTCATAAAACGAAATTAGTAAATGTATCTTAGTTGAAAGGATACATATGTTACAAATCAAAAAAGTATATTTACCCTATGGAAATAAAATCACTCCGACAAACAATTGGATTTTCAACTTTACTAAAAGATATCCGTTTTTGGATTGTGTTTTTCTTTTTAATTCGATTGATTGGAATTACTAATCCTCCTCTGGAAGTTGCGCATAATTGGAGACAAACTACCGTTACGATGGTGGCTCGTAATTTTTTAGAAATCGATAATAACATTCTGTATCCTAGAATCGATTTCGCAGGAGAGAAAACAGGAATTACGGGGATGGAATTTCCAGTGCTAAACTACCTCATCTATTTAGTTTCAGAACTATTTGGTTACCAACATTGGTATGGAAGATTGATTAACCTAATGATTTCAAGCATGGGTATTTGGTGGTTTTTCAAACTAATTCGAAACTATTTTACCAAAGAAATAGCATTTAATGCTTCGTTAATATTACTTGTATCAATTTGGTTTCAATTCTCAAGAAAAATAATGCCTGATACGTTTTCAATGTCACTCATCATAGGTGGAATATACTATGCAAGCAATTATTTCAACAACGAAATCAAATCAAAAAAAATATTTCATTTATTCTTTTCCATCTTTCTTCTGTTAGTTGGGGTTCTTTCAAAATTACCTTCTGGCTATCTGTTTGTAGTTTTTCTATTTTTTATTATTGATAAAGACATAGTCATTCAACGAAAAATCATTTTTCTAGTCATACTCTCACTAGTAATGATACCTGTTATATTTTGGTATTTTTATTGGGTTCCTATGTTAGTAGAGAAATACCAATTTTGGCATTTTTTCATGGGAAAATCAATCTCTTTAGCGATACAGGAATTACAAAATAACATCGGTGATGCTTTCAAACGGTTTTATGATACTGCTTTGAAATTTATAGGATTTGGGGTGTTTGTTTTTGGAATAATCATGGCAATCAGACAAAAAGAAAAAAGAATACTCTATTTATTTTTAATTACATTTTTAGGTTTTATAGTCATCATTCTAAAAGCAGGATTTCATTTTACTCACCACAGTTATTACATCATTCCTTTTGTTCCGATTATGGCACTGATAGCAGGTTATGGTTTGTCCCTAATCAAAAATAAAAAAATTGCCATTTTTCTATTAATCGCAATTTGTTTGGAGGGAATCGGAAATCAACTCCAAGATTTTAGAATAAAAAAGGAAGATAAAGCCATCCTAAATTTGGAAAAAGAATTGGATCAATTTTCAAGCAAAAACGAATTAGTACTCATCAATAGTGGTGAATGTCCAACAACCATGTATTTTACTCATAGAAAAGGATGGATTGCAACAGATGAAAAAATCGCCAATGAAAATTATATTAATGAACTTGTTAAAAAAGGCTTGAAATACATCATCATCCTAAAAAATGATGACCACAATGAAATAAAATTAACCAACCGGAAAATTTTGTTTCAAAATGGTCATCATACAATTTATAGAGCGAAGAAAGATTAATAAACAACCATCGGAAAATCAACCTCTACATCTGTATCACCTAATGCAGAAGTTCCATCTTTTACACCTGGCTGATGCATTAATTTTACTTTTACTGTTCCAGTTGCTGCTGAAGTTGTTACCCAAGATGTCTTTAATCCTAGATTTCTACCTTTTGAATCTTTGTCGTTAATAGAAACAGATAATGCATTTTTATTTGAAGGAGTAAAAAAGAATAAATGATCATCTGCTTCTTCTTTTACTTCTTTTGAAATCGTATCTACTGGATTTTTACTTTTATCTAATAAAATTAAATCACAAGAATATGTTTTATTCGCTGCCAAACGAATAGTATCAAAAGAGGTTGGTTTGTTTCCTCCAGTACCGTCTGGATCGTCGAACAACACAGTAAATGTGGTGTCATTTCCACTCTGTCCTTTACCTGAAAACTGTAACTTAACCGTAGTAATCAACTCGTTTTCGTCAGTTTGAACATTATCTTGTGGTTTTGTTGTATCTTTTTTACAACCAATAATTAAGGCTACTAACAACCCTGATAATCCAATAAATAAACTGTTTTTTTTCATTTTTAAAATTTTTAGTGATTAATAAAAGAACTACTTTCTACTTTCTACTTTCTACTTTCTACTTAATCAAAATTTATATTTAACTCTTAACGAAACATTTGTCCCCATAGCGTCGGTAAAATAACGGAAGCGATCCAAATAATCTCGGTAACGTTGATTAAATAAATTCGTCACATTTAATCCTAGCTCTAGGTGTTGCGCTCCTAATCTTACGTGTGTAACTGCTGAAAATCCACATAACCAATAATGTCCTGGAGGAGGAACAAAATCAGCATTTTGTGGTACTCTCGTTTGTTTAGCAACATATTGTGTTGTCAAACCCACATAATAATGTTTCCATACACGATTGCGATCGATGTGGTACCCTGTTTCTATTTCAACACGGTCAGAGGGCATTAAAATCAACCATTCATTTTCGGTTTTGTTCCAAGCGCGCAAAATTGCCCCTTTTATCTTGGTTTCAATTAACGGATGCCAATGATACGAACCGTGAAAATCAATCCCTTTCAAAATAGCATCTGTTTGCGTGAAGACAAATCCAGGAAATGCTCCTCTTACTGTAAGCACCGGTTCAGGAGTTGGTTTACGATAAATAAATCCCTGAATGTAATTGTAATAGGGAGTAATTTCAAGATACACTTTTTCTTCCCTTTCATATTTCATCGTGAAAGTAGTACTTGTTGCTTTTTCCGTAGTCATAGTTGAAGTTCCATATTCCACGGCCGCTGCTCCATGATGTAAGCCATTTGAATACAACTCATTTACCGAAGGCGCTCGCCACGCTGTTCCCACGTTGAATAAAAATTTCCAGGTAGTATCAATTGCATAATTCACACCAAAACTTGCGGAAGTTCGGTCAAACGTATGATTTGTAGGCACCAATGTTGATTTATCTTTAGAAGGCAAATACACGGTTAACTGTTTCCAATCTTGTCGAACGCCAAATTCTACATCCCAACGAGAACGATGCCAATTTTCAACCCAGAAAATTCCCGCACTTTGATTTTCAAAACTCGGAACTAACATCCTTCCTCGATACGTATTCGCTTGCATCATTGAATTTATCCCTATGCTTCCTTTCCAACTTTTCCAAGTTCTATGTGTCCATATAGCATCCACCAAATGCGTAGTCAAATGAAATTCTAAATCAGGTAAATTCAAACTTGCTAACGCATCATTCAAGGGTCGGTGTTTGTCGTATTCATTTCTGAAATTGTACTGACGCGCATAGGTAAATGAAAACTTTCCTACTTTCCCCGTGTTGATATAAAACTTAAATTTTGCTAATTCGTGTTCTACCTGTTGATACGGTCTACCAATTTCATAGGTAAATGGTCCTGTTTCCAGCGGTACATTACTTGTAAAAGCACGTTGCAAATCAGACAAGTTTCCGATATGGGAAGCACCAAAAATACCTAATTTGGTATTAAACTGGCTATAAAAAAATTCAAGACCATAGTTCTGTTTTTTCCAAGCGGCTTCCACTGAAAAATTGGATTCTTTCACACCAGTATTTATCAAGATATAATCAGGTGCTTGAACATTTCCTTGTTGTTTGAGTGTTCCTTGCACCCTCCAAGAAAAAGGAGAAAAACGCTTGCTATTTCCCTCCAGAAATGCTGAAATTACTCCTCCCCTTCCATTCGAACTACCGACCAAATTTACCTCACCTCCTATTCCTGCTGTGTCACGCAACGTTTTTGTATCTACCAAAATGACCCCTGCTATCGCATCTGAACCATACATCACACTGTTTGCCCCCTTAACAACCGTAACCTTGCCTGCAATAAACGGGTCGATTTCAGGTGCGTGTTCCGTTCCCCATTGCTGTCCCTCTTGTCTCACTCCATTATTGACCAACAACAAACGATTGCTATGCATTCCGTGAATAACAGGTTTAGAAATGGAATTACCCGTATTTAATGTACTAACCCCGGGAACAGATTTTACCAATTCACCCAAGTTAACTCCTTTGTTTTTTTCCAATTCATCACCTTGTATGACGTTTCCAGTCAAGGTTTTTAATTGAGTAGCTGTTTCTCTTTTGGCATAAATAACTACCTCACCCAATTCTTTGGTATGCGACTCATATTGAATATTTAACACCCTACTATCGGTTAATTCTACCGATTTTTTAATCGGTTTAAAACCAGGTATCGTAGCACACAAAAGGGTATATTTTCCGGGACAAATATTGGTAAATACATACCTACCAAGCGAATCTGTTTTCACTTGTGTATTTGTTTCTTTCAGCAAAACACTAATACCTGTCAAAGGCATTTTATTATGTAAATCTGAAACTGTTCCCGTTAAATTTAAATTGCACGGAGTTTGTGCAACAACCTGTAATTGAATAAACAACAACAGAAAAAAAAGATTTTTCATATACTTTACATTCTTTAGAAGAAAATGAAATACTTATTTAAAGTAATACATTTTATATCAACAGATTAAAGTAACTACTAGAAATTAGATTTTTTGAGGCAGACCAGAAATTAAAACCGCAGTTTACATAGGTAAATGAGGAATTTAATTTTGCAGTTGAACGAAGAAAAAGCAATTTATAGAAGTTACTAGCAAAAGTAAGGAGGACCTTTATTGGAAAAAGAAAGTAAAAAAGTAGAAAGTGTAGGAGTATACGAAAACGACTGATTTTCAAATTCTTTTTTCTCTAAAATATATCGAGAAGTTGTTGGTTTTTCAGATAACAAATGAAATCCTAATTGACAAAAATCACACGTTTGTTTTCCTTTTTGAAAATGGGTGTCTTTGTCAACTACTGAAGTTTTGCTCTCGTGCACACACGTATGCCACCAATCTCTTGGCGTTACCATCACCACAAAAGCGAATAGTAGCATATGTGCTATGTAGTTTTTAAACTTCAAAAAAGAGTGAAATTTTATTCCATTAACAATACAAATATAGCATTTGTTTGGAGTAAATTTGTGAATTATATTTCCTCCCTTGAGGGAGGATTAAGGAGGGTGACAAAATCAAATTTATCACCTCCCTCCATCCCTCCTCAAGGAGGGAAGAATTAAAAAAAATGGATTATGAAATACCGCTTACTGACTGACGAAGAGTTAAAACATTTGGAAGAAGAATTAAAACATTTTCTAATTGTAAATCACGTACACAAAGAAGAATGGGAACGTATTAACAAAGAACAACCTGAACTTGCTATCGAATTGGTAGGTTTGTTTAGCGACCAAGTATTGCAACGTGTGTATGAAAACATTTCATTTTTAGAAAACCGTACGAAGGATTCGTGTTTTGTATTTCATTGCGACAAGGAAAAAATTGACCTCATAGTTTTACAAGCAAAAAACGAAAATAAATCAATCGATTTTTCAACCCCAGAAAGCATACACGAAGCATTAACAAAACATACCAAGGACGTTGGATTTTTCAAACATTCAAAACCCTATACGAAATCAAGAGAGGAAGAAATTCATCAATTAATCGAGCAAGGTTGTGTAAAATCTACAGAAAGTTTTTGGAATTCCTTACAATTAGCACTTGTTGATTAAATTTACACTATGAATTTATTCCAAGAAGCATTAGAAAAACGATTTGGTTCGACTGCCATTCCTGTTAATTCAACCACCAATTCTGCATTTTCTTCGCTTACCGTTTTGTCAAGTAGTAGAAAAGGTGTTACTTTTTTTATGACAAATGGGCTATCAAACTACGAACAGCCTGCGACTGAAAAAAACAAAGCTCACAAACACATCGAACTCGTTTTTTGCTTGCCGAGTTATTGGGATTTAAACGATGAAATTCCAACAATGACTTGGGTAAAAACTTGGATGAATAAATTAGGAACTCACCTACTTGAGAAACAAACGTGGTATGGAGATGGGCATACATTCGCAAATGGAAATCCCATTGAACCGCTTTCTCCGACAATGAAGCAAAAATACTTGATGCTCGTTGAACCTGAATTATTTGCCAGTGAATTAGCACCTATTACCTTGGAAAATAAAGAAATCCACTTTTTGTGTGTTCTACCTTTGTTTGAAGATGAGTTTGATTTCAAAATGGGTAAAGGAACCTTTAAATTGAAGAAAAAATTACGTGACAGAGGGGTAACTGAATTGTTAGACGATTTCAGAATGACCGCTTTGAAAAATAAATGGAGAATTTTCAAGTAGAAATATACTATTTTCGCATCGCATACGTTAAACTACTTTTTTAGAAAACGAATTATGGAAGAAACGCTAGATAAAGCTTTAAATCAAAACATCATACAATTCATTTGGCAACGTAGAAAACTAATCGGTATTTTAACAACTATCGGTGCAGTTGCTTCGTTGATTATTTCTTTTTTTATCACTCCGTTGTATTTGTCTACCGCTGTGGTTTTCCCAGCGGCAACAAGTACCGTTTCCTTTTCTGAACAACGAAACGCAAAGGCTTCCTCGATGGATTTTGGGGAAGAAGAACAAGCAGAACAATTAGTTCAAATTTTACAGTCTTCTAAAATCAGAGACAAAATTGTACATCAATTTAATTTGATGAAACATTACGAAATCAAACCAACCGACCCAAATAAAAACTACCGATTAGGAATTGCTTATTCAGACCATATTTCATTTACACGTACTCGTTATGGTTCTATCCAAATCGATGTATTAGACAAAGACCCAAAACTTGCCGCTGATATAGCAAATAAAATTGTAGACCTCATCGACACCGTGAAAAATGAAATGGTGAAAGAACGTACCTTGCCTGCGTATGAAATCAACAAGCGAAAAAAAGACCTAATTATGCAGGACTTAAACATCATAATGAGCAAATTGGATAGCTTAAGTTCATTGGGAGTTGTAACTTCAGAAGGTAGAGCGAACCTATTCCAAGCTTATAATGATGCAAAAGGAAAAGAGGATAAAAAATTCTTCAAAAAACAAATTGAGGTAAACCTAAAACACGGAGCAGAATTTGATGGATTATCAATGCTTCGTGATGAAAAAATGGTGAAAATTGCTGAATTTGAAGCTGCTTATGAACAAGCAGAATCGGATGCAAACACCAATTTCAATCACAAGTTTGTGGTAGAAAAAGCGGTAGTAGCCGACAAAAAGGAAAAACCGAAAAAGTCGATTATTATTATTGTTTCTACGTTGGCAACCTTGATGTTCTCAATTCTTGCGTTGTTAATTCAAGAAAAAATCAAAGAATTACGTAGAGAGGAAGCATAGTGCATACTTTCAAGGAACATTTGAGCGCCATTGTTGCAACGGGAGTATTTATTTTACTTTCGGTTGTTTCTTTGTTGTTAGATAATTGGCTGATTTTTTTAGTTCCAGCGGGGGCACTCACAATTTATTTGGCCATCTTTCAAACAAAATTCATCTTTCTTTTTCTCTTTTTTGCCACGCCTTTAAGTGTGAACATTGAAGAATACGTCAATGGATTTGGGTTGTTTTTACCCACGGAACCTTTATTTTTCGGGTTGTTGATCTTGTTTTTACTCTACCAAATTCGTTCATCTATTTTACCCAAATTTGTCTTTCGTAATGAAATCACTTGGGCTATTTTGATCTACCTTACGTGGATGTTAATATCCAGTATTACAAGTAGTCACCCGATAGTTTCGATCAAGTTTTTAGTTGCCAAATTGTGGTTTATCGTTCCCATTATCGGTTTTGGAACTTTGTTATTCAGAGAATTCAAATACATCAAACTTTTCCTGTGGCTTTTTTGTATCGGGATGATTTTGGTGATTCTATACACCGTTACCTTACACGCAACCTATCAATTCGGTGAAAAAGAATCGCATTGGGTTATGTGGCCATTTTTTAAAGATCATACAATCTATGGCGCTATCGTCGCACTCATTTTTCCATTGTTGGTTGGTTTATATTTTTCCAAAAAACACGGATTATTGATACAAGTAGCTTTAATTGGAATGATTATTATCAACCTCATCGGATTGTATTTTTCTTATACCAGAGCAGCTTGGTTGAGTATCGTTGCGGCAATGGGCGTTTGGTTTTTAATTGCATTTAAAATCAAATTCAAATACATCGCAGTCACAGCAATTACCCTTACCACGGTTATTTTGTTCTCTTGGACCCAAATTCAATTTTTACTTGCCAAAAACAAGGAAGAACACACAACGGAAGATTTTGGAAAACGCATCGAAAGTGCAGCAAACGTGACTACTGACGCATCCAATTTAGAGCGTATCAATCGTTGGTCTTGTGCTTTAGCGATGTTTGAAGAACGACCTTTATTTGGTTTCGGTCCGGGCACCTATGCATTCGAATATGCACGCTTTCAAGAACCTGAAAATCTAACCATTATTTCCACTAATTTCGGAGACGGAGGAAATGCACATAGCGAATACTTGGGGCCTATGGCAGAAATGGGTTTACCGGGATTACTTGTTACTCTCATTTTAATAGCCACTATTTTCTACAAAT